>VBJE01000104.1:5015-6939 GCA_005879675.1 Chloroflexota bacterium | reverse complement strand
CGCCAGCGCGGGCCGGTTCATCCAGGAGGCCGGCATGCACGCGGTCAAGCTCGAAGGCGGCGGCCGCGTCGTCGAGATCACGCGCCGGCTCACCGAGATCGGCATCCCCGTGATGGGGCATCTCGGCCTCACGCCGCAGTTCGTCCACCAGATGGGCGGCTTCAAGGTGCAGGGCAAGACCGATGCCCAGGCAGCCAACATCCTGGCCGACGCGAAGGCGCTGGAGAAGGCGGGGGCGTTCAGCCTCGTCCTCGAGGGCGTGCCGAGCAAGCTGGCCGCCGAGATCACGCACGAGCTGCGCATCCCGACCATCGGCATCGGCGCCGGCCCCGCCACCGACGGCCAGGTGCTGGTGTTCCACGACATGCTCGGCCTGACCACCGGCAAGGCGCCCAAGTTCGTCAAGCGCTACGCGAACCTCGCCGAGGAGATCACCCGCGCGGCGACGGCGTACGCGGAGGACGTTCGCACAGGCAGGTTCCCGGGACCGGAGCACGAGTACACGGCCAACGGCTCGACGCCGGCGAAGGACCCGACCGAGGCCCGGTACGGCGGCTGACGTAATCGCGCCGGTGGCATCGCGACGGAAAGTCGATTGGTCTCGTGCCGACGATGGGGGCGCTCCATTTCGGGCATATGCGTCTGGTCCAGACAGCGGGCCTGCGGAACGACGTGGTGGTCGTCAGCGTCTTCGTCAACCCATTGCAGTTCGGCCCGAACGAGGACCTGGACCGCTATCCCCGCGATTGGGAGCGCGACCTGAAGCTGCTTGAAGAGGTGGAGGTCGATGCGATCTACCGGCCAGCGGCGGAACAGATGTATCGACCGGACGCCAGCACGCGAGTGCGCGTGGGAGGCATCACCGAATCGTTGGAGGGCGTCGCGCGGCCGGGACACTTCGAAGGCGTTGCCACGGTCGTCGCCAAGCTGTTGGCCGCTGTCGAGCCTGACCGGGCCTATTTCGGAGCCAAGGACGCGCAGCAGGTCGCGGTGGTCAAGCGACTCGTCCGTGACCTGGACCTGGGCGTGGAGATCGAAGTCGTGCCCACCGTCCGCGAGCCCGACGGCCTCGCCCTGAGCTCGCGCAACGCCTACCTCGACCCCGCCGAGCGCAAGGCCGCCGCCACCATCAGCTCAGCGCTTCGCGAGGCGGCCGAAGCCTACGCGTCGGGGGAGCGCGACACGGTCAGGCTGCGGGCGCGGCTCGCGGCGAGGCTGGCGCTCGAGCCGCTGGTGCAGCCCGAGTACGCGGAGCTCGTCGACCCGGCTACTTTCGAGAAGCCCGGCACTCTCGCCGTGATCGCGGCTCGCGTTGGCAAGACAAGGCTCATCGACAACCACGACCTCACAGAACCCTTCCCCGGGTAAGCGACTTTTGTGCGGTACAATTGACGCTCATTTTGGCGGAGGCCGTTTTGACGACCAACACCACACCAATAATCTCTAGGGGGTCCGTATTTTGGCTACTGATTCTGGTGCCGTCCTGACCGAAGACAAGGAGGGGACCGACCAGGATTCATCCGCAGCGATGACCATGGAGGACTACCTCCACTTCGAGGAGGAGGCCTTCAAGACTCCCAACCACGGGGACATCGTGGATGGGATCGTTGTGCGAGTCGACCCGGACGAGGTCCTCGTCGACATCGGAGCCAAGGCTGAGGGAGTCATCTCGAGCAAGGAGCTCGGCATGCGGGGCGACCTGGACTCCACCAGCCTCGAGCCCGGCGACCAGATCAAGGTCTACGTCCTGCAGCCGGAGAACGAGGAGGGCAACGTCGTCCTCAGCCTGCGCCGCGCTCGCGCCGAGACCACGTGGCTCGTCGCCGCGGAGAAGCAGACCGACGGGACCGTCATCGATGCCGACGTCAGGGAGCAGAACAAGGGCGGTCTGATCGTCAACATCCTCGGCCTGCGCGGATTCCTT
>VBJE01000104.1:0-4961 GCA_005879675.1 Chloroflexota bacterium | reverse complement strand
CAACCGCAAGCGCAACCGGCTGATCGTCAGCCAGAAGGCGGCGGAAGACGAGGACCGCGCACGCAAGCGCGAGGAGCTGTTCAGCCGGCTCCAGACCGGAACCACGGTCAAGGGCACGGTCTCGGGCATCACCAGCTACGGCGCGTTTGTCGACATCGGCGGCGCGGACGGGCTGATCCACATCTCAGAGCTCTCCTGGGACCGCGTGTCCAAGGTCACGGACGTGCTCCAGCTGGGCGAGGAGGTCACCGTGAAGGTGATCAAGCTCGACCCGGAGCAGACACGCATCTCCCTCTCGCTTCGCCAGCTGCAGCAGGACCCGTGGGAGCGGCTGGTGCAGTCGATGCCCGTGGGCTCGATCGTCGAGGGCCAGGTCACCAAGACCAAGAAGTACGGCGCCTTCCTGCAGATCATGCCCGGCATCGAGGGGCTGCTTCACATCTCGGAGCTGTCCTGGGACCACGTCGAGACGAGACGGTGCAGGTCAAGGTGATCGGCATCGACACGGCCCGTCGCCGGATCTCACTCAGCCTGAAGCAGCTGTCCGCGCCGCCGGCCAGCCTGGCCGCGAGCTCGCACCGCCAGCACGAGTACCCCGCCGAAGACGACGAGTAGCTGGCGGACGGGCAGTTTCGTGAGCGGATCGCCTAGCGCAGCGCTCGTTGTACCTGACCGACGACCGATGCGGGCGTCCGTAGGATGTCCCCCGCCGTAAACCGCAGCAGGCGGTAGCCCGCTTCCAGAAGGCGATTCTGCCGCCGGTTGTCGACCGCGAGACTCGTGCGGTGCGTCCTGATCGTCGCCGGGGAGTCCGTTGGTCCGGACTATCAACCCTTGGTCGCGCGCAACATGGGCGAGAGTCCGGACTATCAACCCTTGGTTGCGCGGAACATCGGCGAGCGGTGCGTCGCGCCGTCTACTCGATTGCCGGGCGATCACCCGGGTAGTAGAGGTCTGGCCGCGCGATGAAGGCCCCGGTCCCGTCGTAGAGAGACATCTGGACCACAGGTGTTAGGAGTCCGTTCGACATCAGCAGGAGTCGGAGGCGGGTTTCCATTGGGCTTTCGGTTGCGGGGTTTGCCAGCTCCACGGCGCGTCTCAGCTGCCGGATGCCGTGGTAACCGGGATGAGTGTCGAGCCACAACTTCAGCTGCTCGAGACCGGTGATTCGACGATGCAGCGCCGTGTCGAGCGCAACAACCGCCTCAACAAGCGGCAATCGCCGCCCGAGATCTGCGATCGAACCCAGCCGGTTAACGAGTGTGCCAAAAACCCTCCACCAGAGGCCGGACATCCCGGTTTTCAGCACACTCGGCGTTGGACTCATCTACTGGCCCAGCGCAGCGAGGCGCTGAGCCGCCGGGCTGTAGTAGGGGTCGATCTCCAGCGCGCGTTGGTACGCGCGCCGGGCGTTCGCCCCGTCTCCGCGTTTGAGGTAGCCGTCGCCCAGCTGGACGTACATACCCGGGTCGGTTTCGCCGAGGTCCGCCGCGCGCTGCAGCTCGGGCACGGTGCCGAGCGCCCAGTGGTACTGGGCCTGGAGCGGGTCGACGCGGACGGCGAGGTCGGCGTGGCCCCGAAGGTACCAGGTGTCGGCGAGGAGGGGAAGGACGGCAAGCGGGATCGCCAGCAGCGCAAGCAGCACCGCGGCGGTGCTCCGCACTGCCCCTCCGGCGGGCCCCATCCCCAGCCTTCGGCTGGTACTTCCCCATAAATGGGGAAGAGCCACCTCCCCATGAATGGGGAGGACGCTTGACCATAGGGTTCCGGCCAGGATCCAGAACACTCCCGTCGCGGGCGCCCAATCGAAGTTGAAGCACACCCAGACGCTGTAACCCACCAGCGCGGCCGCCAGCCCCGCGACGCCCGCCTCGCCACGCCGCGTCCACGCGGCCCAAAAGACGACCACGACGACCCAGGCCAGCGCCGCCAGTCCCAGCACTCCCTGCGTGACCGCGACGTCGAGAGGTCCCGAATGGACGCGGTCGAACGTCACCAGGCCGGCGTAGTCCTGGGTCAGGTAGTGCCCGAACGACAACCCTGTCGCGTCCTCGCCCCAGCCGGTCAGCGGCCGCGCCGCCAGCAGCCGCAGGCCGTCTTGCCAGAGATGGATCCGCAGGGCCGCGGGGTCGTCGTTCAGGGCCTGCAGCGGCGACACGAGGATGAAGATCACCGCTGCCCCCACCGCGCCCACCGAGGCTGCGGCCACGGGCAGGCTGAATCGCCGCGGCACGGCGAACGTCATCAACGCGAGGCAGCCGGCAACCGCCCCCAGCGCACCGCTGCGCGAGGTCGTGACGATCAGCCCGGCCCCCATCACCACCACCGCCGCGGCCCAGGGCCCGATGAACAGGCCGCCGCGCCTGGCCCGATCGACGGCGAGGGGGATCCCCATCGCGATCAGCGCCGCCAGGAGGTTCGCGTTGCCAAGGTTTCCGTCCGGCCGGAAAGCCACGTTCGCGACTGCCTGCTGCAGGGCTTCCAGGGAAGCCACCGCCGTCCCGAACACGAACGCGGCCCCGACCGCGTCCCGCTCCACTCGCCGCCGCAGGAGCCAGACGGCCGACGCCATGAGCCCGAGATACGCGAGTCGCATGGGCAGCGACTCGTATCGGGTGTAGGACCCGGCCAGGCTCAGCGGCCAGGAGATCGAAAATGCAAACGCCAGCATCGCGGCGGCCGCCGCGGCGGCGAGGGGAAGACGGAGGTTTCCGAGGCCCGCCGCGGTGGGTATCAGTAGGGACATCCCGACGCCCAGGCAGGCGCCGGCGATCGCGATGGACGCTCGCGGGAGGATGTACGAGTCGGCCGCGGAGGGTAAAAAGACAAGCGGCAGCGTTAGCGCGATAACAGCGGGGACGAAGCCACCGACAGGTTCGAGGAGCCGCCTCACGGGCACTCTTCTTAACCGAAATCGAGTGGCGGAGTTGGACGTTATATTAGGTACGGAGGTACCGCGGGGTACCAAAGCTCAGTTGTCGAGGAGGTGCTGGCCCCACCTAGCAGTCGAAGAAAGAGTCCAGGAGGAAAGGGATCTTGTATCCGTTTGAGAGATTTACCGAGCGGGCCAAGAAAGTTCTGACGCTCGCCCAGGAAGAAGCAGAACGATCGCACCACAGCTACATCGGCACCGAGCACCTGCTCCTTGGACTGCTCCGCGAGGGTGAAGGCCTGGCGGCCAAGGTCCTGAACAACCTTGGCGTCGAGATCGGAAAGGTCCGCCAGACGATCGAGTCCGTCCTCGGCCGCAACGAGCGGATCATCATCCAGCAGATCATCCCCACGTCTCGCGTGAAGAAGGTCATCGAGATCTCCTTCGAGGAAGCGCGGCGCATGGGCCACAACTACGTCGGCACCGAGCACCTGCTGCTTGGGCTGCTCATCGAGGGTGAAGGCATCGCCGCCCACGTCCTCGAGGACCTCGGCGCGAACCTGGAGAAGGTGCGCGGAGAGATCGAGCGGTTGCTTCACGACTCGAGCGCGGAGACCGAAGCCGAGCCGGCGCCGAAGAAGCCTTCGAAGACGCCGCTGCTCGACCAGTTCGGCCGCGACCTCACGGAGCTCGCGCGCCGCAACCAGCTCGACCCGGTGATCGGGCGCGAGACGGAGATCGAGCGGGTGGTCCAGATCCTGAGCCGCCGCACCAAGAACAACCCGGCGCTGATCGGCGAACCAGGCGTGGGCAAGACCGCGATCGCCGAGGGCCTCGCGCAGTCGATCAACCTCGGCAACGTGCCCGAGTCGCTGCAGCACAAGCGCGTGCTCACGCTCGACATGGGCGCGCTGGTCGCGGGCACCAAGTACCGCGGTGAGTTCGAGGAGCGGCTGAAGAAGATCCTCGACGAGATCCGCTCCAGCCGGGAAGTCGTCCTGTTCATCGACGAGCTGCACACGCTGGTGGGCGCGGGCGCCGCCGAAGGCGCGATCGACGCCGCCAACATCCTCAAGCCCGCGCTTGCGCGCGGGGAGATCCAGTGCATCGGCGCGACCACGCTGAACGAGTACCGCAAGTACATCGAGAAGGACGCCGCGCTCGAGCGTCGCTTCCAGCCGGTGTTCGTGGATCAGCCGTCTCTCACCGAGACGCACGACATTCTCAACGGCGTCAAGTCGCTGTACGAGAAGCACCACCGCGTGGTCATCACCGATGCGGCTATCCATGCGGCCGTCGTGCTGAGCGACCGCTACGTCAGCGATCGCGCGCTGCCTGACAAGGCGATCGACCTCATCGACGAGGCTTCCGCGCGCGTGCGCATGAAGCTGACCACCACTCCCGACGACCTGAAGGAGCTCCAGAAGGAGATCCGCAAGCAGCGCGCGGAGCAGGACGAGTCCGTGAACAAGCAGGACTTCGAAGCGGCGGCGTCTGTCCGCGACAAGGTGAAGAAGCTGCAGGACAAGCTCGCGCTGAAAGAGGCCGCCTGGCGCGACAAGCTGGGCGAGACGGTGCCGGAGGTCGGCGAGGAGGACATCGCGCAGATCGTGGCCGCGTGGACGGGCGTGCCCGTGTCACGCCTTGTCGAAGAGGAGAGCGCAAGACTGCTGCGCATGGAGGAAGAGATCCACAAGCGCATGGTCGGCCAGGACGAGGCGATCGTGACCGTATCCCAGGCGGTGCGGCGCGCCCGCGCGGGACTCAAGAACCCGCGCCGGCCGATCGGTTCGTTCATCTTCCTGGGTCCGACCGGCATCGGCAAGACCGAGCTGGCGCGCGCGTTGGCCGAGTACCTGTTCGACTCCGAAGACGCCTTGATCAAGCTCGACATGTCGGAGTTCATGGAGCGGCACACGACCGCGCGCTTGGTGGGTTCGCCTCCCGGCTACGTCGGTTACGACGAGGGCGGTCAGCTCACCGAGGCGGTGCGCCGGCGCCCTTACTCCGTGATCCTGTTCGACGAGATCGAGAAGGCGCACCCCGAGGTCTTCAACATGCTGTTGCAGATCCTCGAGGACGGGCGGCT
>VBJE01000103.1 GCA_005879675.1 Chloroflexota bacterium | reverse complement strand
AGCTCCGCGGCCAGCCTCTGGTCGAGGCGCTCGCCCCAAGGCTCCATGAGGACGACAGGCCCCCGGTTGTTGGCGCGGAGCGACTCCACCGCCTCGATGACCGGCTCAGGCTTCATCACCATTCCCGGACCGCCACCGAACGGCATATCGTCGACCTGGCGATGCCTGTCGTGCGTGTGCTGCCGCAGGTTGTGCGCCTGGAAGTCGATCAACCCCCGCTCGATGGCGCGGCCTATCACGCCCTGCTGGAACACAGGGCCGAACATGGCCGGGAAGATGGTGACGACGTCGAATCGCATCAGTTCTTGTCTCTTGCCTCTTCCACCGCAAAGATCCAGTCAGCGACCACTACGCGGCCGGCGCCAAGGTCCACCCGCACCACCGCATCCTTTGTCGCCGGGATGAGGTGCTCGATCGAGCCTTCGCGACTCACCCAGACATCGTTCGCCGGGCGCTCGAGGACCTCGTCGATGACGCCGACGCGCTCGCCGGACTCGGTGATGACGGCGAGCCCGATCACCTGCCGGTGGTAGAAGCGGCCCTCCTCGAGCTCCCGCGTCTCCTCGTCAGGCAGCTCCAGGTAGCGTCCACGGAACAGCTCGGCCATCGTCCGGTTGTCGATGCCGCGGAACTTGATGACCAGGCCGGGCTGGCCCTCCCGACTCCATTCGACCTCATGCGCGCAGCCGTCAAGCAACAGGCTGACGCCCGCATCGAATCGGTCCTGGAAATCTGTCAAGGGGAGCACCTTGACAGCACCTGCCAACCCGTACGCCCCCGTGACCTGCCCGACTCGGATCATGCCCTCACCTCACCGCCCGACCGCCGGTCGCGCGGCGCCATGTGACCAGACGACAGCGACGGGTTGGCGAGGTCGACGAAGACCCTCTTGCCGCGGTCGCGCGACGACGCCACCCTGACCAGGGTGCGGATGGCTTCGATGTTGCGGCCCGCCTTGCCGATGAACCGGCCTACATCCTCGTCCGCGAGCTTGACCTTGATGGCCACGGTCGCTCCACCTCGCTCGAACGCCTCCACAGTGACCTCGTCCGGCTTCTCCGCCAGCGACTTGGCCACGAACTCGACCAGCGCGCGGTAGTCGATGCTGGGGCCGCTGGCCATGGGCCGATCCCGGTCGCGCCGGAAACCGCCGCCGGCCCTGTTGAACCCCCCGCTGCCTCCGCCGCGCCGAAAGTCACGCCGTGGTGGTCGATTTCTCTGCTCTTCGCTCAAGGATTCCCTCCCGCTTCAAGAGGCTGCGCGCCGCTTCGCTCGGCTGCGCGCCCTGCTGCAGCCACTTCTTTACTTTGTCCACGTCGATCTTGACCTGGACCGGTTCCGTCATCGGGTCGTAGTACCCGAGGTGCTCGATAAAGCGGCCGTCGCGCGGAGAGCGCGCGTCCGCGACCACCAGGCGGTAGAAGGGGTGCTTCTTCGCCCCCATCCGCCTCAACCTGATCTTTACCAACCTGCGCCTCCTTGTCCAATCTGCGGAATGCCGGCCAACCTGCCTTTTCGGTTGACCGCTCCAAACTGCTTCGCGAGCTTCTGCATCGCCTCCCGAGCCTTGAGCAGCCGGTTGATGTCGGCGGGCTGCACGCCGCTGCCGCGGGCGATGCGGCGCTTGCGAGCGCCGTCGATGACCTCGGGGTGCGCCCTCTCGCGCGGGGTCATAGAAAGGATGATCGCCTCCATCCGCTTCATCTCTTTCTCCGTGTCCGCCCCCGCGAGCTGACCTTTGAGCCGCCCACCCCCGGGCACCATGTCGAGCATCGTCTCCAACGAGCCCATGCCGCGCAGCTGCCGAATCTGGGAGAGGAAGTCGTCGAAGCTCAGCTGGCCGGCGCGGAGATGTTTTTCGACCTCCGCCGCCTTCTCCTTGTCGACGGACCGCTCCGCCCTCTCGATGAGCGTGAGCATGTCGCCCATGCCCAGGATCCGCGAGGCCATCCGCTCCGCGTGGAAGACCTCGAGGTCGGCCGGCTTCTCGCCCGTGCCCGCGAAGCGGATCCGTTCGCCGGTGGCGAGGCGCAGCGAAAGCGCAGCGCCCCCGCGGGCGTCGCCGTCGAGCTTGGTCAGGACGACGCCGTCGACGCCGACCGCCTGGCCGAACGCCTCGCCCACCTTGACCGCCTCCTGGCCCGTCATCGAGTCCGCGACCAACAGCGTCTCGGTCACCGCGACCGCCGACTTGAGGCGCCTGAGCTCGTCCATCAGCTCAGGGTCGACATGGAGCCGCCCGGCGGTGTCCAGCACGACGACGTCGCAGTTCAGCCGCCTCGCGTCCGCGACGGCGCCGGTCGCGATCTCGTTCACCGCGCCAGGGGCCGAATAAAAGGCGACACCCTCGCGCTCGGCGAGGATCCGAAGCTGCTTCACGGCGGCGGGCCGGCGCTGGTCCAGGCCGGCGACGAGCGGGCGGTGGCCGTCGCGCCGGGCCAGGAGCGCGAGCTTGACCGCCGTCGTCGTCTTGCCCGAGCCCTGCAGCCCGACCAGCATGAGGACGGTCGGCGGGTGCGAGGCATAACGCAGCCCTTCCGCGTTGCCGCCCAGCAGCTCGCCCAGCTCCTCGTTGACCGCTTTGATCACCGCCTGGGGCGCGGTCAGGCCGGGAGAGATCTCGGTCCCGACGAGGCGGGCTCGAACGCGCTCGACG
Organism: Chloroflexota bacterium; assembly: GCA_005879675.1. Classification (GTDB taxonomy): domain Bacteria; phylum Chloroflexota; class Dormibacteria; order Dormibacterales; family Dormibacteraceae; genus 40CM-4-65-16. Next base: position 5,175 of record VBJE01000103.1, on the reverse strand, counting down.
AACTCCTTGACCACCCTGAAGTTGACATCCGCCTCGAGCAGCGCGAGCCGCACCTCGCGCAGCCCTGCGTCCACGTCCTCGGGCCGCAGACGGCCGCGAGCCGCTCGCTCAGCGCCTCGAACATCAAACGCCCCCTTCCAGGTTCGCGATCCGGCGGCGGAGCCCGTTGAGCTCCCGCTCCAGGGCGCCGATGGCGCGCCTGCGGCGCGCGGTCTCGGCGAGCAGGCCCAGCCGCTCCTCATATTCCTGCAGCACCCGCGTCGAACGGCGAAGGAGGTCGTGCACCGCCGCACGCGAAGTGCGCTGGTGAGCGGCGATCTCGGCCAGCGACCAATCGCTGCGCAGGTGGAGGTCCATCACAGCGCGCTGGTGCTCCGTCAGCAGCGGTCCATAACGCTCGTACAGCGCGAGGGTGCGGCCACGAGCCTGCAGGGTGTCAAGTGCCATGCCTTGACAGGTTACCATGGCCTTGATGGACGAGGCCCTGTTGGTGATCGCGGTGCAAGCCCTTCATCACGGCAACGATCATCGGACCCACATCTGCACGATCCTGGGCACGCACGGAATCGAGTACGGTGAGCTCGACGTCTGGGCGTTCGGCACCGCGGTCGGAGCCGAGAAACGGCTGGGGAGGAAGTGATGCTGACGGCGGTCATCCTGGTCAAGTCGACACGGGAAGGGCTCACGCGTCTCGGCCCAGAGCTCGCCGACGTCGAGGGCGTGGCCGAGGTCTACACGGTGACAGGCGAGTGGGACTTCGTCGCCATCGTGCGCGTCCGCGAGCACGACGACCTCGCCAAGGTCGTCACGCAGCACCTCACCAAGCTCGATGGAATCGAGCGGACGCAGACGATGGTCGCCTTCCAGCAGTTCTCGGCTCACGATCTCGAGGCGATGTTCGGCCTCGGCCTGGAAGACAAGGCCACCTGAACGACCACCTCCCCGTCGCCCTGCGCGCGGCGCGCGCGGGTGCCGCGGTTCTTCTCGACGCCGGCCTGCCGCGACCTGGCGCCGCCGCGGAGCTGAAGGGTCGCGGCGACTATGTCACGGAGACCGACCGGCGCTCCGAGGCTGCCATCCTGGAGGTCCTGGCGCGCGAGTCGCCCGGGGTCTCCGTGCTGGCCGAGGAACGAGGCGGTGTGCGCGCATCGACGATGTGGGCCGTCGACCCACTCGACGGCACGACGAACTACACGCGCGGTTTCCCGACCGTCGGCATCTCGGTCGCGCTGCTCGAGGACCGAAAGCCCGTCGCGGGCGTCGTGCTGGCGCCGTTCTTGAAGCTCGAGCTCACCGCCGCCAGCGGCCATGGTGCCTATATGAACGGGGAACGCCTGCATGCGCATCGCGCCGTCGAGCCGTCGAGCGCGGTGGTGGCCACCGGCTTTCCGTTCCGCAACAAGGCGCTGCTCGACCGCTACCTGCCGGTGATGCGGCGCGCCCTTGAACGTTTCGAGGACCTGCGGCGCGCCGGAGCCGCCGCCCTCGACCTCGCCTGGACCGCAGCCGGCACGTTCGACGGCTTCTTCGAGCTCGGGCTGAACACGTGGGACGTGGCCGCGGGCGCGCTGCTCGTGATGGAGGCGGGCGGCCGGGTCACGGATTGGTCGGGCGGGGACACGTGGATCGAGAGCGGCGACATCCTGGCCGCGACGCCGGCGATCCACGAAGCTCTACTCGAGCTGGCCGCGCACCCTACGGAGCGGTAGCTCGACCATCGACCTCCACTGCTGGCGCAGCACGATGCGCGCGGGCACGGCGCCCCTGCGCATGCGAACCGGCACGGTGGTCCGCTGGTCGATCGCGGTCCTGAAGTCGCCGTCGTAGCGGGTCACGACCGAGCCGATGTCGTGCGCGCCGAAATGGCAGTCGCTGCCACCCACCCGGGCGCCCAGCCGTTCCTCGTGCTCCACGCAGAACGCCTCGAGCTGCCTCCGCCGCCAAGGGCCGAGCGGGGCCGTGAACATCGTCTCGATGCCGTCGACCCGCGCCTTTTCGAGGAGGCGCCGCAGCATGTCCGGCTGGATGGCGCCGAAGTACACGGGGATGAACGGATGCGGCACGATCGCGAGCCCACCCTGATCGTGGATCGCAGCCACGGCGTCCTCGACCGACATCCCTCTCTTGATCGGCTTCTCCAGGAACCAGCCCATGACGTGGGTCTGCGCCGGCCACCTCGTGGTGATCTCCTGGCCCGCCACGACGGTCAGGCCCGCAGCCACGCCGCGCTCTTTCGTCTCTATCACCGAGGCCATCGTGTCGTGGTCGGTGACCGCGATGAGGTCGACGCGAGCGGCGGACGCGGCCGCGACCAGCTCCGCGGGCGTCACCATCCCGTCCGACGCGACAGTGTGGCAATGGGGATCGGCGATCATCGGTCTCCGGCGAAGATCGCGCGCACGAAAGACTCTGGGTCGAAGGGCACGAGGTCGTCGATCGTCTCCCCCACCCCGGCAAGCTTCGCGGGCACGTCGAGCTCGGACTCGATGGCGATGATCGCTCCCCCTTTGGCGCTGCTGTCGAGCTTGGCCAGGGCAAGACCGGTCATGGGGATCGCCTTGTTGAACTCTTTTGCCTGGGCGAGATTGGTCAGGCCGAGCACGGCGTCGAGGACGAGGAGAGATTCATACGGAGCGCCGTCGAGCGCCTTGACCGTCACGCGTCCGATCTTGCCGAGCTCTTCGAGGAGATTGCGTTGGGTCTGCAGCCTTCCGGCCGTGTCGGCGATGACCACGTCGTGGCCGCGGCTGCGCGCGAGCTGCACGCCCTCATAGACGACTGAGGCGGGATCGGCGCCGCCGGAGCCGGCAAAGTGGGGCACCCCGGCGCGGTCCGCCCACGCCACCATCTGGTCGATCCCGGCGGCGCGGTACGTGTCCGCGGCGACGACGAGAGGCTTGCGTCCTTCTCGGCGCAGCCGGTGGGCGAGCTTGCCTGCCGTCGTCGTCTTCCCGGCCCCGTTGACACCGTAAAAGAGCACGCACGCTGGGTTGCCGCTGAGGATGAGGTCGCGAGGCTTTTTCGACATGACCGAGCCGGCGACCGCGACGAGCGCGTCCTCTGCCTCCTCGCGGGTCCGTGGCGCGCGTGACCTGACGCCCTCCACCATGCGCGACGCCATCTCCGGCCCGAGGTCGGCGGAGAGAAGCAGCTCCTCGAGCTCGTGATAGAAGCCATCCGCCAACGGCGGGCTGAGGGCGCGCATGCCCGCGGACAACGCGCTCCGGGTCCGGCCCCCGACGCGGCTCCAGAAAGGTCGTTTAGATTCGCTCAGCCTGCTTGCAGAGTAGTCGCCGCCCGGGTTGCGGGTTTGCGGATGTCGTCGAGCCGCACGGATACGAGATGCGACGAACCGCTCTCATCCAGGTGGATGCCGTAGAGGGTGGACGCGTACGACATCGTGACGTGGTTGTGGGTGATGACCAGGAACTGGCGCTGCGCTCCGAGCCGGGCCACCATCCGCCCGAAGCGGTCGACGTTCGCGTCGTCCAGCGCGGCGTCGACCTCGTCGAGGATCGTGAACGGGCTCGGGTTCACCTCGTCCAGCGCGAGCACCAGCGCGAGCGCGGCCAGCGAGCGCTCGCCCGACGAGAGCAGGGTCACGTTCTGCAGGCGCTTGCGCGGGGGCTGGACCAGGATCTCCACCCCCGTTCGCGGACCTTCGTCGCCGTCGGCATGGCGCAGGGTCGCGCGCCCACCCGGGTTCAGCTCCGAGAAGTACTCGTGGAAGTTCGCCGCCACCGCGCCGAACACCGCCTCGTAGCGAGACTCCTCTTCCTGGCGAAGCTGCCCGATCAACTGTTCCAGGTCGGCGCGCGCCGCAGCGATGTCGTCGAGCTGCGCGGCCAGGTTCTCGTAGCGCTCCTCGAGCTCGCGGCACTCGGCTTCGGCGAGAGCGTTGGTCGGCCCGATCTCCTCGAGCCGGCGCTCGAGGGCGCGCATCTCGCGCTCGCGCGCCTTGCCGCCGGGCACCTCCTCGGGCGCGACGCCGTCGGTCATGCGCGAGCGGATCTCGTCCATGCGCGCTTGCAGAAGCTCGGCTTCGCGGGCGATCAGCTCGAGGTTGCCCTCGAGATTTCCGGTCCGCAGGCGAGCGTCGATCCGCGCTTCCTCCAGCGCGACCAGGCGCTTGGCGGTCTCGGCCATCTCCGCCTCGTCCTCCGGGGCGTCGTGCTCAGCGGACGCCAGGGCCAGGCGCGCGGCCTCTGCAGCCGAGCGAAGGTCCGGCAAACCCTCGACCGCCGCGGCCGCCGCGCGCTCGGCTTCCTCGGCATGCTTTCGGCGCTCGGACGACCCAGCGGCCAGCCTGTTCACGTCCTCTTCGACCAGCCCCACCTGCCTGCGCAGGGAGTCGATCCGGTCGCGCCAGCGCTCCACCTGGAGCTGGCGCTGCTGCAGCGCGGCGCGCTCCGCCGCCACCTCGCGTATGCGGGCTTCCAGCTCGCGACCAAGCGTGGCGGCTAGCTCCTCGGCGACGCCGGCCGCGTTCTCCAGATCGGCAAGCTTGCGCTGCTCCGCCTCCTCGCCTGCGCGGGCCACGTCGAGCATCCGCGCCACCTCTTCCGCCCGCGCCGCCCCGGCGGCCAGAGCGCGCATGTCCGTGAGGCTGGACTGCGCCGCCTCGAGCGCACGCGCCGCCTTGCCGGCGTCCGCGGCCTCGGTCTCGAGCCCGGCGATCCGCCGGCGCAGGTCTGTCCGCCGCGCGTCAAGGGCGATGCGTGGGTCGGCCCCGGCTCGTACGAGGCCGGCGTTCCGGTAGACGCCCTCGGCCGTAATGTCCCGGCCGACGATCACGCCGCCGAGAAGCTGACGCGCGATGCGGTCGTAGCCGCCGGCGACTTCGACAAGGTGATAAAGGGATCCCTCGGCGGGCTCTGGGGCGTCCACGGGAAATAGCACGGTCAGCTGTTGCTCCGCGCCCATGACCGACCTGACCGCCGAAACCTCGTCGCCGGCAACGATCGCGTCGACCAGCGAGCCGAGGACCGCGGAGAGCGCAGCCTCCGAGCCAGGCCGCGCGGTGATGACGTCGCCCAGCCGCAAGCCATGCCCAGAGGGAGGGCGCAGCGCGTCGATGCCCTGCAGCTCGGCCTGGAGGCGGCCGAAGGCGACGGTTGCCTGCTCAGCCTTCGCCGCGCGCTCGTGGGCCTGCGCGAACGATTTCTCCGCCTCGGC
>VBJE01000102.1 GCA_005879675.1 Chloroflexota bacterium | reverse complement strand
CCGCCCCAGACGCCCCGCGGCGGGGTGAAGACGAGCGGCACCATGTAGCGGACCCCGTACGCCATCGCCAACCCGTCGTGTTTCGGGAAGCGCTCGCCGAGGCCCCGGGCAAGCTCGGCGACGGTGCGTGGCTTCTCGCCCATGATCTCCTGGCCCGCGCGTCCGATGGCGGCGAGGTCCGCGTCGCGAAGGTCGCGGCCCCACGGACTGCCGCGCAGGAAGCCTCGCTCGCCGAGTCGCATGAACAGCGGCTTGATGCCGAACGCGTCGCGCGCTGTGACCAGGTGGATGGTGTTGCGCATCAGCGAGATGCGGACCGCCTCCTTCGTCTCCACCAGTCGCGACAGCTCGTCGTGGCGGAAGCCTCGGAGCCGGGACCAGAGGCCGACATAGGGGAGGTTCGGCGCCTGGGCCTGCATGCCGACGAGGTGCTCGATCGCCGCCCGCGCGGACATGGTGCGTCGCTGGAGAAGAAGCTGGCGCGCGAGCAGGGCGCGGTTCAGCGCCTGCCGGTCGAGGATCGGAGATATCGGCACCGGCCAATTCTCACTCAGCCCCTCCGGCGCTTCGCGCCACCTCCCCATAAATGGGGAGGACAGGGCCAATTCTCACTCTGCCCCTCCGTCGCCTGTGGCGACACCTCCCCATAAATGGGGAGGACAGGGCCAAGTTCTCACTCTGCCCCTCCGGCGGCTGCGCCGCCACCTCCCCATGACTGGAGAGGACCGCTCAGCTGGTCTGGAGCTTCGTCCTCTCGGCCGCCCTGCGGTAGCTGTCGATCTTGGTGCGGAGCTCTCTCCGGCGCGCCTTGCCCTGGTCCGGGTCCATGAAGTACATCGCCGCGGCCGCGAGCCCCATCCACATCATCCAGCGCGTGAGCCGGGATCGCATGAACATCACCTAGACAACGCGCGGAAGAGCCGTGGCGACCGGTAGGTTAGACAGGCTGTGACTCGCCGGGGCCTCTTGCTGTTCGCCGCGATGTGCGTGATCTGGGGGATCCCCTACCTGTTCATTCGCGTCGCCGTGGGCGAGCTGTCGCCTCCGACGCTCGTGTTTTTCCGAACGAGCCTGGCCGCGCTGGTGCTTCTGCCCTTCGCGCTTTCCCGGGGCGGTCTTGGCGCCGTCCGCGGGAAGTGGGTGCCGCTCCTGTTCTTCGCCGCCTTCGAGGTGGCGCTGCCCTGGCTGCTTCTGTCGAGCGCCGAGCAGCACATCTCGAGCGCGCTCGCCGGACTCCTCATCTCGGCGGTGCCGCTGGTCAGCGTGGTCATCGCGACCGCGCTCGGCAACCGCGAGCACCTGAGGCTCGCCACCCTGTCCGGCCTGCTGGTCGGACTGGTCGGCGTGGCGCTGATCGTCGGCTTCGACATCCGCGCCTCCGACCCGATCTCGCTCCTGGAGATGGCCGGAGTGGTCGTCGGGTACGCGGTGGGTCCGGCGATCCTGGCCCGGTATCTGACTGGCGTGCCGAGCGTCACAGTCAACGGCCTGGCGCTGGCGATCTGCGCGATCGTGTACGCGCCGGTCGCTGCTCTGCACTGGCCGCAGACGATGCCGAGCCTCCCTCCTCCTGTTCTTTGCGCTGATCGCCGAGATCGGGCCGGTGCGCTCGACGGTGATCACCTACGTCAACCCCGCGGTGGCCGCGGTCCTCGGCGTGACCGTGCTGCACGAGAACTTCACCCTCGGCATGGGCGCCGGGTTCGTGCTGGTGCTCCTGGGCTCGATCCTGTCCACCCGGAAAGCCCCGGCGCGGGAAGTCGGCGTTGCCGTTGGCGAGGCGCGCCGCGAGGAGGCACTGCAGCCGCCGGTCGCTTAGCGGAACCGTACTTCGCCCGTCCGCGACGTTTCGTGTGTATGAAGCCGGCCGGCTCGCTTCTCGCCGCCCTCGGACAGGCGATCGTCCCCCTGGTCGCGGCGGCGGGCGGCGTGCTGCTCCTGAGTGGATGCACCAGCTGCCAGTCGACCGTGCGCACCGCGGCCATGCCGGTGATCGCGGCGGGCTCCTTCGACGCCGTGGAGGCGGACCCGACAACGAACCGCCTGTACCTCGCGGACCAGACGGCCAAGGGCGTGGACGTCGTCGACATCTCCGCCCCGACCCCGCGCTTCGTGAGCACGATCGCCATGGCCGCCGCGCCAAGCGGGCTGGCCATCGCGCCCCAGTCGCACCGCCTTTTCGCCTCGCTCGGCAGCGACGGCGGCGTGGCGGTCGTCGACACCGAACCGAGGTCGTCGAACTGGATGCAGGTCATCTCCACCTTCAAGGTCGATGCGGCGGTCGCCGACCTCATCGACTACAGCGAGCAAACCAAGAACCTGTACGTCGGCACAGAGGCGGGGGTGATCGTCGTCGACACCACCACCGAGCGGGTGGTCAGGCGGCTCACGACGAGCGCGCCGGTGGAGCAACCGCGCTATGACGCGGCCGACGGAATGGTCTACGTGACCGTCCCGGCCACCGATTCGCTGGTCCAGCTCAACCCCGGCACCGGGCTCGTGACGCGGACGTACGTGATCAGCAAGTGCCATCCGTCCGGACTGGCCATCAACCCATCGCGCCAGGTCGCTCTGCTCGCCTGCGGCGGCAGCATCGCGCTGGTGAACCTGGAGAGCGGGGCGCAGGAGGTGACGCGCGTCGTCCAGGGCGGCGACCTGATCACCTACGACTCGACCGCCGACCGTTTCGTCGTCGCCTCGCCACACGACACCCAGGACAGCGCGGTCGGAGTCTTCGCGGGAGATGGGTCGTTCATCGGCTCGGTGCCGGCGACGCCCATGGCCCACGGGGCCGCTTTCGACGGCGCCCACGGCCTCGTGTACGCCCCGAGCACCGCCGGGTTGATGAGCTTTGCCCCGGCAGCTTGCGCGCCGCCGCCCGATTGGCTCAAGTTCCTCGGTGGGCTGTCCATCTTCGCCGTGCCCTTCCTCGTGCTCGCGTCGATCCCTGTGCTCTACGTGCGATGGCGGACGCGGCAGCGGGCCAGGCCGGCCGGCCAGACGTTCCGCGACCTGCAAGACGAAGACCTCGAGCACGAGCGCGAGCGGATGCGCGCCCTCGAGGACGCGATCTACGGGCCGCAGGTCGCCGATTAGGCCGCGCCGGCGCGTTGCCGGCGCCCGTTGGTTTCTCGACTAGAGGCCGACCGCCGAGACGAACGTGTCAGTGTCGCCGAAGCTTGCCTGGCATGCGGTGTCGGGGTTCGGCGCCACCGCCGTCTTCGTCCCCGCGTACACCGCGGACCTGTAGGCGTTGACGGCCGCGCATGGCGTGGCGTTGCGGGTGTCCGTCCATACGACCCATGCGGTCCTGGCCCCCGCGACGATGCCGATGTAGTCGCCGATGAACTGCTCCATCAGGTTGTTGTAGGAAGACCCGTCCGGGTTCGAGCTTGCTGTCGAAACGCGCGCCGGCGCCGACCACCCGCCGGTGGTCGACTCGACGATGTACGTGTCGTAGGCCTGCACGCCCGTCTGCCACGGGTTGCTCGCCGGCGGGGCGGTGAGAGCGTCAAAGGCGACCGCGACCACACCGGAGCTGGTGACCGCGGGCTCCGGGAAGAATGCGTTGCGGCCGGAGACGCTCGCGATCGTCCCGAGCGAGGTCCAGTTGAGCCCGTCGCTGGACACCGCGCCCGTGACGGTGCCGTGGCCGCCGGTGAAATCGCACCACACGACGTAAACACGATTGGACGAGGGGTCGGCCGCGGGGTGGGGGAAGCAGTCGACGCGCGCGCTCATCCCCGGCACGCGGTTGAACAGGTCGACTGCGTCGAACGGCGTCCCGCGCAGCGGATAGTCCACGACCTGGGCGATGGTGATCGGCGCCGTGTAGGTCTCGCCGCCGTCCTTTGACGTCGTCACGACCTGGAGACTTGGGAGCTTCGTCGAGTCGGCGTTCTCGGTCCAGAAGACCTCGACCGTGCCGTCCGAAGCAACGGTCATCTGGCCCGTCTCCCGGAAGCCCTGCGGCGTGTTGTTGTTGGCGGCGCTGACCTTGACGGCCTTGCTCCACGTCCGCCCCTCGTCGTCCGAGTGCGTGGTGTAGATCTTGACGTTGCCGTTGCCGGCGCAGCTGTTGCAGAAGACTGCCCAGTCCATGTAGACGCGCCCGAAGTGCGGGCTGCCGGCGACCTTGTCGGCGGCGATCCACTCGTGGTCGACGAAGTTGCTGCTGTTGTCGGTCGAGGAGGCGACCACCGGATCCGACCAGGTGACGCCATCGTCGTAGGTGCGGGAAACCGTGCCCAGCTCACCGCCGCGCTCGGGAAACGGGTCCGCGAGCGAGCCGTAGTAGATCACGGCGCCGCAGGTGTAGCTGAAGGCGCCGTTGGCGCAGCGCCGCGGGCCGAAGTCGAGGACCGGGTCGCCACCCGAGGTGCGGCCGATGGCATCGAAGCCGGGCAGGTAGCCGCCGGTCCACGTGGCGCCGCCGTCCCCTGAGCGGTAGAACGCGCTCGTCGGCGCGCCAGGCTTGAAGGGACAGGGCGAGGCGAGCGGCGCGGTCGTGCCGGGGCACAGAGGCTGGGAGAGCTCGTCGTTGGCGCCGGCCACCAGCACCCCCGTGATCGGGTCGCGGGTGATGGCGGGCTCGTTCTGCTTGTTCTGCGGAAAGAGCGCGCCGTGGTCGAGGTCGACGAGGTTGTTGGCACCGGGTGTTGGGCCTGCCGCGGCCTGGCCGGGAACCGGCATCGTGAGCGCTCCGATCATGAGCGCGCCTGCGAGCAGGGCGAACTTGGGCCGCATCATGGACACCTCCACGCGGAACAGGCCGACGGTGGCGAAGCGCAGAACAGCTTAAGTCAGTCTTAAGGGTTGCGGCTAAGCGGTTTCCTCGAACACCGACTTGATCGCCCCTTCGCCGGCGAGGACCATCGCTTCCATCATCTGCTGGAGGGACTGGGCGACCTCGGGGTCTTGCGGCCGCTCCCAGAGGAACGAGCGCGCGACTTTCGTCTGACCGTCGCCCGCGTCGCTGAGTCTTGTGGTGATGTGCATCGTCGTCGGCTGGTCCGCGATGAGCGTGATCTCGCGCCCGGGCTCGAGCGACACCACGCGCATGCTGACCATGCTTCCGCCGTGATGGCAGTGGAACTCCGCCCCGAGGTCCTCGCCGCGCGCGCCAGGCAACGCCTCGACGTCGTCCGAGAACAGGTAGCGCTCCATGACCTTGGGCTGCAACAGGCGCTTGTAGATCTCTTCCGCCGTGGCGTTCACGGTGACCTCCGAGTTCACCATCGCCTCCTCGGGGAGCACGCGCTTTCGCTCCGTGGCCTGGGCCATGTCCCAGAGGTAGCCGATCTCCTCGTACCCTCCCGTGATCGCGCCGACGTCGAACTCCTCCTGGTGCGGGGTGAATCGTTTTCGGGTCTCGTCGGGCAGTCGCTGGAGCACGGCATCGGTGACGAGCAGGTACTCCTTCGAGGGCACCTTGTTCTTGAGCAGGCGGTGGGGAACGATGACGTCGGCCCCGTGGAGCTGCTCGACGTTGCCGAGGCGCTGCCGCGAGAACCTGCCGTGATGGACGACGAACTTCAGCTTCAGGATGGCGATCTTCGCGCACGCATCGCAGGGGCAGGTCGTGACCGCGTCCATGTCGCGCAGGCGGCGGTGGAAGGCGACGAAGGTGCCCTCGAGGGCGGCGATGACCTCGGGGCGTCGCCCTCGACCTGGGAGACGTCCATCCGGCCCTGGACGCTGCGGACCACCGTGTCCAGGAGCTCGTGGAGGATGGACCAGCTGTGGTCGACCTCGGTCTGCTGGACGAAGGCCGAGTAGCCGGAGATGTCGGCGAGGACGAGGGCGCCTTCCTGGAGGCCGGCGAACACCTCGGGGCGGTCGGTCTGACTCTGGCCGGCCATGGCCGGATTATGGCCTTTCCGGAATTGCCTACCATTCGGGCCGCGCTCACCGAGCCGGACCGCCGATGAGTTGCACGCCTTTCGATCGTCATAGATGTATCTGAAGCAAGGAGCTGGGAAATGCACGAGCAAAACCTCGACATCTATGGACACGAGTCGATCCCATGGTCGCGTGCGGTGAAGCAGCTCGAGACGCAGGTGCAGGAGCAGGGGCGAACCTGCTGGTTGGCGACCGTCGGCCCTGATGGGAGTCCTCACATCGCGGCGGTGGGCGCCGTGTGGGTCGATGACCGGTTCTACTTCACGAGCGGACCACGGATGCGCAAGAGCCGGAACCTCGCCGCCAACCCGCGCTGCGCGGTGTCGGTGTCGCTGGCCGACATCGACGTGGTGGTTGAGGGCACGGCCAAGAAGGTGTCCGATATGAAGACGCTGGAGCGGGTGGTGAAGGTGTACGTCTCCCTGGGCTGGCCGGCAGAGGCCGCCGATGGGGCGATCACGGCGCCATTCAGCGCGCCAAGCGCGGGACGCGGACCGTGGGACCTGTATGCGCTCACTGCGACCACGGCGGTTGGTGTGGCGACCAAGGAGCCGCATGGAGCGACGCGCTGGCACTTCGACCGCTGACTTGTCGGGGGACCGAATGGCTGTTACCGTCACCCCTGGGCGCAGGTGGGCGTTGCAGCCTCGAACTGAGGCGGGAGGACAACCGATGGCGCAGACTCCGATGAGCTCGAAGACGACCTCGCGCGTGCGCGAGATAACTGAAGGATTCGGGAAAGGGCACGACGTTGCGAAGTACTTTGCGGACGACGCCGAGTACAGCGTGCTGCCGCTCGGTCAGGTTCATAAAGGCAAGGAGCAGATCAAGGGCCTGTTTCAAGTCTTCTATCACGATGCCTTTTCGCCGGCCAGCGCGGAGGTCACAAGCGTCGTCGCGGATCCCGAGGCCGGAACAGGCGTGCTCGAGTTCGTTTTCAAGGGCAAGCACGTCGGTCCTCAACTCGGCTTCCCGCCGACCAACAAAGAGGTTGAGCTGCCGATGATCGCCGTCTACGAAATCGAGCGTGACCTGATCCGCAAGGCCAGGCTCTATTTCGATGGGGCCGCGTTCATGCGCCAGCTCGGGATGTAACTCTCCACCAGCCGCTCGAGAGACGTGACATTTGGTGGACCCAGACATACACAACTCGAACACGCGGCAACTCCGAATACTTGGGCAAGATGTTGGAGCCATCGTTAGAGCGCCTTGAACAGCTGGTGACGCGCGGGTCGGAGTCTTAAGGAGATCGGGTGAAATGATTGATGGGGCTCACGCAATCATCTACAGCCATGACCCCGAGGCCGATCGAACATTCTTCCAGGAAGTGCTTGGGCTGCATCACGTAGACGCGGGCGGTGGTTGGCTAATCTTCGCGCTTCCGCCTGCCGAAGTTGACGTCCATCCGGCTGAGCCAGGAAAACCGGGTCACGAACTTTTTCTCATGTGCCGTGACATCGACGCCGCAGTGAAGGAGCTCACGGGCAAAGGAGTCACAGTCGAACCCCGGTTCTACGACGAACGCTGGGGACGTCTGGCGTTCATCGAGTTGCCAGGCGGCGGAAAGCTCGGGGTGTATCAGCCGCGCCACCCGCGCGCTCTAAATGCGTCCGCACCCGAAGCTCTGAGCTCGAAGCCGGTGAAGCGCAACTTAACAAGCTCCAAGTCCCGCACAAAGTCGAAATCGACTGCGTCGGCAAACCGCCGGTCTGGGTGATCCGAGAGTTGCAACCGATCAACGCGAGCCGAATATGGCGCGTCCGCAGGTATGTTCACGGTGCCACCACCTCGACCTAGCCAGAATCGTCTGAGGGGCAGCGGGTGACGTTGCGCGGGCATGCATGATGCGAATCCGCGTAATGCGGAGCGGCATTATGCAAAAGAGGCATTTGGTGGACCCGAGGGGATTCGAACCCCTGACCTCGTGAGTGCGATTCACGCGCGCTCCCAACTGCGCCACGGGCCCACGCTTGTGCTAGAAGGCGAGTATACCCGCGCTCCTATACTCGCCCGAAGTGGCCTCGTTCTTCAAAAGCAAACGCGTGCCGGAGGGTGTCGACCCTGCCCGCATACCGCCCGGCCAGACCCTCACCGCCCCCGACCGCTGGCCGCTGCTTCACTTCGGCCCTGTGCCGAAAGTCGACATCGCGAGGTGGGACTTCAGCGTCTTCGGCGCGGTGGAGAAACCGTTGCGGCTCGACTACGGCGAGCTGCGGGCCCTGCCTTCGAAAGATGTGGTCGCGGACATCCACTGCGTCACCGGCTGGAGCCGGCTCGGCGACCGCTGGACCGGAGTGCCGATCCGCGAGATCCTCGACCGAGTCAAGCCGAAGCCCGATGCGAAGTACGTCACCGCGCACTGCGAGTACGGCTACACGACGTCGGTCCCGCTCTCGGTTCTCGACGCCGACGAGAACCTGCTCTGCTACGCGTGGAACGGGGAGGACCTGACACCCGAGCACGGCTGGCCGCTGCGACTGTTCGTGCCCTCGAAGTACTTCTGGAAGTCTGCAAAGTGGTTGCGCGGGCTAGAGTTCATGGAACGCAACCGGCTCGGTTTCTGGGAGCAACGTGGCTATCACGACGAAGCAGACCCCTGGAAAGAAACAAGGTACTGGTAGCGGCCTGACGGGGCCGCCGATCGTGACCTTCACGTCCGACTTCGGCTCCGGCTCGCCCCTGGTCGCGGCGATGAAGGGCGTCGTCCTGGCGGGATGCCCCAACGCCGTGCTCGTCGACGTCTCGCACGAGGTGCCCCGCTTCGACGCAGCGGCTGGTGCGTTCATGCTGTTCGCGGGGACACGGCACTTCGGCGGCGGCTCCGTGCACCTCGCTGTGGTCGATCCCGGGGTGGGCAGCACCCGCCGAAGGCTGATCGTCCAGGCCGGGAGTCGCTACTACATCGGCCCCGACAACGGCCTGTTCGCGATCGTCATCGACGAGGTGGGGATGCAGGCGGTGCACGAGCTGGCGCCGCGCCCGCACGGCGCGCCGACGTTCGAAGGTCGCGACGTGTTCGCGCCCGCGGCGGCAGCGCTGGCATCGGGCGTGCCGCTGGAGTCGCTCGGGCCGACCACCGATCCGCCGGTGGGCCTGCCGGACAGCGGGCCGCGTGTGCTGTGGACGGACGGTTTCGGCAACCTGGTGACCAACCTCAAGCCGCCTGTTCGGCGCCTCCGCATTCACAACCACGACATCGTCGCCACGGCCAAGACCTACTCCGAGGCGCGGCCGGGCGAGCCTTTCGTATACGTCGGGAGCATGGGCTACCTCGAGGTGGGCGTGCGCGAGGCCCGCGCCGACAGGCTGCTGGGCGCTCGCGCCGGCATGCGCGTGGAGCCGATCTAACCACCTCTTAACAGCCTGGGTTGAAGGCTGGCCTCGAGCGCCGTAGCTTCTGCGCGCTGTGGTTCGAGTGGCATGCTTGCTCTTCCTCCTTCTTCTCTCCCTGGCGGGCTGCTCGAGCCCGGCCTCCTCCCCATTCATGGGGAGGTCCGGCGAAGCCGGGGAGGGGCTTTCCGCAAGTGGGGTCCGGCTGTGGCAGGACGCGGCGATCTTCACCCTCGTCGGCCAGCTGATCGGGGCCGCGCACGAACGGGTGCTGGTCGAGATGTACGAGCTGGGGCGCACCGACATTCTCGACGGCTTGAGCCGTGCCCCTGCCCGAGGCGTCAGGGTGCGGGTGATCACCGACCCGACGGTGGAGGCGAGCCGCAGGTCTTCGGCCGAGCTGCGCACGCGCGGCGTCCCCGTCCGCGCCTACCCGGTCGACGATGCCCGACACCAGATCGACCACGTCAAGCTGCTCATCGCCGACGGCGAGGCGGTCGTCGGCGGCATGAACTGGGGGGCGCACAGCGATCAGAACCATGACTACGTGCTGGAGACGGGCCTCGCCGCCGACCTGGAGCGGCTCGCCCGGATCTTCGACCAGGACTGGAGCTTCGCCGGCGGGCAGCCCGCGCCGCTACGACCTGTGTCGTCGGCCGTTGGCCAGACCGCGCCGGGCGACGAGATCCGGCGGATGCTCGAGGGCGCCTTCGCGGCCGCGACCCACCGCATCCTCGCCGAGATCTACACCCTGACCGACGGCAGAATCGTCGCCGAGCTCGTGGCGGCCCACCGGTGGGGCCTGGATGTCCGCGTGGTCCTGGACCCGAATCAGGCCTACAACCTGCACAGCGCGCAGATGCTGCGGTCAGCAGGCGTGTCGGTCCGCTGGTACCCGGTGCCGCCGGGCGTGCTGCTCCATGCCAAGGTCGGCCTTTTCGACGACACGCTTGTCGTCGGCTCGGCGAACTGGACCGTGAGCGGACTCGGCGTCAACCACGAGCTGGACATCAAGACGCAGGACCCGCAGGCCATAGCGGCCTACGGGTCCCGGTTCGAGACGGATTGGACGCGATCGAACGTCTAGCTGAGGGTCTGGAAGTCGTCGACGAAGGACGTCTTGGCGATCAGGTCCTCCTGCTGCACCTTGCGGAAGACGAACGCGATGTCTTCGCTGACGGTGCTTCCGGACGAGTACTGCTTGACGGAGCTGATGGCCGCGTCGGTCAAGGTCACCCGGTAGTAGTTGACCTCCTTGCCGCTCCTGTCGGTCGTGTAGAAGTTGATCACCACCGACGTGATGTTCTCGTTGGTCGCGCACGCCTGCAGCAGCTGGGGCGAAGACCCGTTCAGCTGCTTGGTGATCGTCAGCGGCTTGTACTGCCGCTTTCCCGATGCCTGGCCGGTCGCGGCGTCGCGGGGCGAGTCGACCTGGAAGAAGTAGCTGCTGAGCAGGATCTGGTCCTCGTGGCCTTTCTGGGTGCTGT
>VBJE01000101.1 GCA_005879675.1 Chloroflexota bacterium | reverse complement strand
GAACCTGCGGGATTGCTCGCCGACTTCGGAGGCCCCGAGGTCCGCACCTTCAAGTCGGTCGCGGAAGCGTGGCTCGAGGCCCGCCAGGCGCGCCGGCGCCTGGTCGACCTGCCATTGCCGTTCAAGTTCAGTCGCCAGTTCGCCGAGGGTCGGCTGACATGCCCCGACCACAGGGAGGGAGTGATCACGTTCGAGCAACACCTCGCGAACCGGTACGCGCTCTCGTGAACCGGCTCGTCGATCGTTTCGGGCGCACCGGCTTTGCGGCCTTGAGCAGCTTGATGTGGGCGCTGCCGATGGCCGCGTGGGCCGGCTCGGCCGACCTGTCGCCGATCGACAAGACCGCGTACCCATGGATCGCGCTCGCCATCGGCGTCGTGATGCTGGTCGTGTGGCTCGTGTTGCTCACACGTCTCAGCAGGATGCGGGTGGCGCCAAGGCAGCGACGCCTCGACCTCGGCCAGATGTCGCGTGAGGAGAAGCGATGGAACATCGCGGGCTTTGCGTTTGTCTGCGGGCTGATCGCCTGGCTCAACGCCGCCGCGACCGTCGACTGGGCGCCTCTCCTGTCAGCTGTCGCGGCGGGCCGGATCGGGCCCTCGATCCTGGGGGCGGGGTTGATCTTGTTCCTGATTGCGATGCTCGCGGGAGCCTGGATCAGCTGGCGGAGATCGTCGGCGGCCTTCCAACGCAGGATCGGCGCCCTGGCCCGGCCCTAGCGCGCGTCCTTATATGTGTCTGAGGTCGACATATATGTCTGATGTCCGAGGTCGACGCCTAGGAGGTCTCGGCCTTGCGGGCCAGGTTGCCCAGGAGGGTGCCGAAGTCCCTTGAGACCTGCGGCCCCAGCATGCCGCCGATCACCGGCCCGAGCAGGCCGCCGACCTCGACCGTCTGGCTGATCTTCGTCTTCACGCCCGCGGGCTCGATGCGGCAGTTGAAGCGGAACTTCGTCCCCGGGACGACGCTCGTGATCAGCCCGAAGCTGCGACCGGGCTGGACGTCCACGAGCTGCATCCGGTGGTGCTGGCCGGCCCTGGTGTTCATGACGCCGGTCGAGCCGGATGCGAATCCGCCCTCCCAGTCCATCGTGGCGACGTTCGGGTTCCACTCCCCCCACGTCGACATGTCAGACCAGATACGCCAGACCTTTTCAGGAGATGCGGATGAATCCACCGACGTGCCGTACTCGCGCGCCATGACCTCTCCTCCTCGTGCCCTCAGCTCTCGGCCAGCTTGAGCGCCGCCTGCGAAACCTCCGCGGCGCGCTCTTTGGTCAAGTTCAGGAAGACGATCACCCCGATCAGAAGCGCCGTGCCCACGACCTGGGCCGGGTAGAGCGGCTGGTTGAAGGGAGGGGCGGAGGCGATGAGGGTGGCGGCGACGGGATAGGCCATCTCGGCGATCGTGGCCAGCGACGCCGGGGTGCGCGAGAGGGCGCGGTAGTAGAGCAGCAGCGCAAGAAGGCCGGGCACGAGGGCGATGGCCAGAAGGTTGGGGACGAAGTCGCTCACCCGGTAGTGGGAAAAACCGGCGAGTCCGTACTGGACCAGGACGATGACGACCAGCACCGGCAAGGCGAGGGTGAAGCGGAGCGCGGTCATGGACCAGAAGTTGATCGCGCCCAGAGCAAACCGGCCAAGGACCGTGCCACTCGCCCAGAGCGCCGCCGCGCCGAGCGCCAGCAGGCCGACCTCCATGCGGCCGCGCTGCAGGGCCGAGAGCGGAGCCTTCGGATCCTGGGCGAACAGGACCAGGTAGACGCCGACCAGGGCGACCGCGACCGCGGGCCAGAACCACGCGCGGCGGCGCTCGCCGAGGATGAGCCAGGCCAGCAGGATCGCGATCAGCGGCTGGGTCTGCTGGAGGACGAACGTCTCGGCGAAGACCTGGTAGCTCGCGGCGGCCTGAAACGAGGCCGTGAAGAGGATCGTCGCGAGCGATTGAGCGCCGACCGCGATGCCTGCCACCGCGAGCCAGCCGCGCGGCCCGAGGTGTCGCAGCTGACCAGCGCTTCGCACCAGGACCGGGATGAGGAACAGCGTGATCAGCGCGTCCTCGGCGACGACGATCTCGGTCGCCGAGAGGTGGGTCACGAGCTGACTGCGGAAGTAGGTGTCGGTCGCCCAAAGCGTCGCCGCGACGGCGACGAGGACAACCGAGAACCGGTCGATGGTCACCCCGGCGGCTGTAGCGGGCTTCGCTCCCATGGCTGAACATTCAACGGCATTTCGCCGCCGGGCCTTCCAGCCGAATAGAGACACCCCTGGCGGGTCCCTCCCTTCTGTGACCGTTCCCTCCCCCGCCGGCCAACCAGCCTCAGCGTATCGGGCGTGTCAACCCAGCCTGTTTAGGCCAGCACCTCGTCCTCGTCCACCGCCCCGACCAGCTCCACCTCCGCGTGCTCGACCACGTACACCTCTTCGGGGCGGTCGTGTCCCTCGAGGCGACGCTTTCCCACCGACTCCAGCCGGATGTCGTCGCGGAGTATGTCGGCCACGATCGAGTACGTGGTCTCCGACACGAGGATCTGCCGCCCCACCGCCCGCCGCCGAAGCTTCGCGCACCGATTCACGGCCGGCGAGCGATAGTCCCGGTCGGCGGCGTCCGCCTCACCGGTCAGCACCGCCATCCGCACCGCGAGCGACAACCGGTCCGGCCACTGCTCAGACTGAATCGCGATCTGCGCCTCCACCGCCGCCACCACCGCATCCGTCGCGCGCAGGAACACGGCGAAGAACGAATCGCCCTCGCCCCGCTCTTTCAACACGATCCCGCCGTTCGCCTCGATCGCGCCGGTCAGAAGCTGGTCGTGGCGGCGCATCGCCTGGTACATCGACGCCCTGCTCTGCAGCCACAGCGGCGTCGACTCGACGATGTCCGTCATCAGGAAGGTGACGATCCCGTCCGGCAGAGACGACCCGTCTTCGACCTTGAACCCGGTTCCCCCCTGGCCGGGCGTGGTGGTGGTCGTGCCCTGGTCCGCGGCGCGCGGCACCAGCGACGACTCCACGACCAGGAAGTCATCGATCGTGTGCACGCGGCGGAAAAAGTGCACGTTGTAGGAAGGCAGAAACTCCCAGGACGAGAAGTCCTCGTCGAACTTCCCCTCGCGGCACACGTCTGGCGCCGCCGCGACCAACCTCCCCAGCTTGATGATCGCGAGCGGATCGATGCCCAGGCTCGAGGCGATCTCCGAGCTGGTGACCGCCCGGTCCTCCTGGTCGGCCGCGACGGCAACGTGCACGAGCTGCAGGTAGTTGCCCAGGTCGGGCTGCGGCTCGTGATAGCGCTGGAGCTGCTCGATCGAGAGCACCAGGTCACCGCTGTCGGCTCCCTCGCTCGACGCGCTCGATCCGTTCGAGGAGCCGTTGGATCCGTTCGACCCGTTGTGATCTGCCTTCGGCGCAAACAGCGCCGCCATGCTCTCGAAGCTGTCAGCGACCGCGTACTCCCGCGTCGCCCGCCGGTACACCTCGCCGAGCGAAGCCCATCGCGCTGACTCCACGAACAGGTTCGCCGCCACGTGCTCGTACAGCCAGGCCGACCCGCCCAGCATCAGGTCGAGGTTCAGCGCCACCTGCAAGAAGTCGACGGCGGTGCGGTACAGCTCGTTGACCAAAGTCAGGGGTTCGACGTCCACGACCCGGATGTCGCGGTCGAGGCCCGCGGCTTCATTGGCGCGGTACGACCCGTCGGCGTACGAGAACAGCTCCACCGCCACCAGGTCGCCGTGATTGCGCAGCCGGATCCTCGACTGCGAGACCCGCGGTCCCGGGCCACCGAGATCCGGCGAGTCGACCACGTGGACGTGGCCGCCGGGTCCCCACGCACGCTGTATGGGCGCGCGCAGGTCCGAGATCAGCCCGTAAAAACGCTGAATGAAGACCAGGGCTTCGCGACCGCGGCCGACGTCGAATGCGTCCTGCCGCACCGCCCGCAAGTCCTGTTCCCACGCCGCGAGGAGTGACCCTCGCAACCCCACGATGCCTGGCTGCACCCGATCCTACCCTCAGGTCGGCCCGATTTCCCCCGGCGGGCCTTCCTGAGCAGAAGGTTAGACCTTCAGGAGAGTGATCCGCACTCCTTACGCAGGCCACGGCATACTGGCGATATGAGCGAATCGAGTTCAAGCGGCCATGCCATCGAGACCCTCCAGGTCGAGGAGCGGCGGTACCCGCCCAGCCCCGAGTTCAGCCACCAGGCGAACGCCAGGCCCGAGATCTACGGCAGGGGACTTGACGAGTTCTGGACCGAAGAGTCCAGGCGGATCACCTTTTTCGAGCCCTGGAACAAGCTCTACGAATGGAAGGCGCCCTACGCCAAGTGGTACATCGGCGGCAAGCTCAACGTCTGCTACAACTGCGTCGACCGCCACGTCGAGGGCGGGCTGAAAGACAAGATCGCCTACTTCTGGGAAGGCGAGCCTGAGGACGACCGCCGCCAGATCACCTTCGGCGAGCTGCAGAAGGACGTCGTCCGCTTCGCGAACGCGCTGAAGAAGCTCGGCGTCAAGAAGGGCACCCACATCGGCATCTACATGGGCATGATCCCCGAGCTGCCGACTGCGATGCTCGCGTGCACCCGCATCGGCGCGCCATTCACGGTCGTGTTCGGTGGCTTCAGCGCCGAGGCCCTCGCCGGGCGCATGAACGACATGCAGTGCGAGCTCCTCATCACCCAGGACGAGGGCTGGCGCCGCGGCAACAAAGTTCCTCTCAAGGCCAACGCCGACGCGGCGATGACAGAGTCGCCGACAGTCACGCGCTGCCTGGTCGTCAAGCGCACGGGCGGCGACGTCGCCTGGACGCAAGGCCGTGACGTATGGGCCCACGACGCATTAAAGGAAGTGGGCGACGACCCCAAGGAATGTCCATGCGAGCCGATGGATGCGGAGGACCTGCTCTATCTGCTCTACACCAGCGGCCTTTGTCCGACCGCCGGATACCTGGTCGGTATCGCGACGACTCACCACTACATCTTCGACGTCAAGCCGAAGTCCGTTTACTGGTGCGCCGCCGACATCGGATGGGTCACTGGCCACAGCTACATCGTCTTCGGCCCTCTCGCCAACGGCACCACGGGGATCGTGTACGAAGGCACCCCCGACTTCCCCGACAAAGGCCGCTGGTGGAAGATCGTCGAGC
>VBJE01000275.1 GCA_005879675.1 Chloroflexota bacterium | reverse complement strand
GGGTGGCTTCCAGTGCGGGACGCTGCTGGTGGCGCTCGACTATTCGCGTCCAGAGGGCCGCAAGATCTCGCTCGCCCTCCTTCGCAAGCCTGCGACGCAGCCGGCAAGCCGGATCGGTTCGGTGCTCATGAACCCCGGCGGCCCGGGCGAGTCGGGGATCGATTTCATGCGCAGCGATGTGGCCTCGCTGCGCAACCTCAACTTGCGCTTTGACCTGTTGACGTGGGATCCACGCGGCGTGGCCGGCAGCACGCCGGTGACGTGCGTGGATGAAGCGCAGCTCGACGCGTACCTCGCGCTCGACTCGGTGCTCGACGACCCGACGGAGAAGCAGGCCGCGATCCAGGCGAACAAGGACTTCGCCGAGGGGTGCCAGCGCCGGAGCGGCGACCTGCTGCCGTTCATGGACTCGGAGAGCACCGCGCGCGACATGGACCGGATCCGCGAGGCCGTCGGCGACGACAAGCTCACCTACCTCGGCTTCTCCTACGGAACTTTCATCGGCCAGTGGTACGCGCACCTCTTCCCCACGCGCGTCCGCGCCCTGTCGCTCGACGGCGTGGTCGATCCCACGATGTCGGCGAACGACAGCCTCCTCGCGCAGGTCGCAGGTTTCGAGAAGAACCTCCAGGCGTACCTGAGCGGGTGCACGGCACGGTCGGCGTGCGTCTACGGCCGCGCGGGCGATGCCGCCACGAAACTGACCGCCGCGATGGCTCGGCTCGACTCGAATCCGCTCCGCGTGGGCAACCGTCAGCTCACCCGCTCGCTCGCGATGACGGGTGTCCTCGTCACCCTGTACAGCCAGCAAACCTGGGGAATCCTCGATCAAGCGATGACCGCGCTCGATCGCGGCGATGGCAGCATCGTGCTTCAGCTCGCCGACTTCTACAACCAGCGCAAGGCTGATGGCACCCACGACAACCTGTTCAACGGCGCCTTTCAGTCGACGTACTGCCTGGACTTTGCGGTGCCGACGGACATCGCCGCCTACGACCGGCTCGGCCCGGCGTTCACGAGGGCCTCACCCTTCTTCGGTCCGTGGAGCCAGTACGGCAACCTGCAATGCGCGTTCTGGCCGGTGAAACCGAAGCACGCCAATGAGGCGCTGAGCGTCAGCGGCGCGCCCCCGATATTGCTCGTGGGGGGCACTGACGACCCCGCGACCCCCTACGCCGAGGCGCAGTCGGTCAACCGGCAGATCCCCGGCTCGGTCCTGCTGACTCGCGAAGGCAACGGTCACACCTCGTACGACGCGAGCCCATGCGCCCACGCGGCGGAGGACGCCTACCTGATCGACCTGACGCTGCCGTCGGCGGGAACCGTCTGCTCTAGTTAGGCGACGGTCCTGGCGGCGTCGGTTTTAGCCTTCTCGAAGACGATCTCGCCGCCCTTCGCCTCGACCTCGACCGTGTCGCCGTCACCGAACTTGCCGGCGAGCAGCATCATCGCCAGCGGGTCCTGGACCAGGCGCTGGATCGCCCGCTTCAGCGGCCTCGCGCCGTAGACAGGATCCCAGCCCCGCTCGATGAGCAGCCGGCGCGCCGCGTCCGTGACGACGAGGGTGATCTTCCGCTCGTCCAGGCGCTTTTGCAGACGGGCCAGCTGGATATCGATGATTCTGCCCAGCTGATCCTGGGTCAACGGCTTGAAGACGATGATGTCGTCGACTCGGTTCAGGAACTCGGGCCGGAAGTGGTCGCGCAGCACGCCCATCACCGCATCTCGCACCTCGTCGAACGAGCGGTTCGACATCTCCTGGATGAGCAGGCCGCCCAGGTTCGAGGTCATGATGAGCACGGTGTTGCGGAAGTCGACGGTGCGTCCCTGGCCGTCGGTCAGACGGCCGTCGTCGAGGATCTGGAGCAGGACGTTGAAGACGTCCGGGTGCGCCTTCTCGATCTCGTCGAAGAGGACCACCGAGTAGGGCCTGCGCCGCACCGCCTCGGTGAGCTGCCCACCCTCGTCGTAACCGACGTAGCCAGGCGGAGCGCCAAGCATGCGCGCCACCGTGTGCTTCTCCTGGTACTCGGACATGTCGAGCCGGATGAGCGCCTGCTCGTCGTCGAACAGGAACTCGGCCAGCGCGCGCGCCAGCTCGGTCTTGCCGACGCCGGTAGGACCGAGAAAGATGAAGGAGCCCACCGGCCGGTTGGGGTCGGCGAGACCGGAGCGTGAGCGCCGGACCGCGTTGGCAACCGCGCTGACCGCCTCGTCCTGGCCGATGACCCGGTCGTGCAGGCGCTCTTCCATCTGGATGAGCTTGGCGACCTCGCCCTCCATGAGCCTGGAGACCGGGATTCCGGTCCACTTGGCCACGATCTGTGCGATGTCCTCCTCGGTGACCTCTTCCTTCAGCAGCGGGTGGCCGCCCTGCAGCCGCGCCAGGCGTGCGTTGAGCTCGTCGATCTGCTTCTGGATCTCGACCGCCTTGCCGTAACGCAGCTCCGCGGCCTTGGCGAAGTCGGATGCGCGCTCGGCGCGCTCGGCGTCCGCGCGGGCCTCTTCGAGCTTGGCCTTGAGCCCGCGAATCTTCGTGATGACCTCTTTCTCCTGATTCCACCGCGAGCGAAGCGCCGTCCGCTGCTCGCTCAACTCGGCGATCTGCTTGTCCAGGGCCCCGAGCCGCTCCTTGGAGGCGCGGTCGGACTCCTTCTTCAGCGCCTCGCGCTCGATCTCGAGCTGGCGGATCTGGCGCTCGAGCTGGTCGAGGTCTGTGGGCACGGAATCGATCTCGGTGCGAAGCCGCGCGGCGGCCTCATCGATGAGGTCGATCGCCTTGTCGGGCAGGAAGCGGTCGGTGATGTAGCGATTGGACAGCACCGCGGCGGCGACGATGGCGCTGTCCTTGATGCGCACGCCGTGGTGCACTTCGTAGCGCTCGCGAAGGCCGCGGAGGATGCTGATCGTGTCCTCGACCGACGGCTGGTCGACGAGCACGGGCTGGAAACGGCGCTCGAGCGCCGCGTCCTTCTCTATGTGCTTGCGGTACTCGTCGAGCGTGGTCGCGCCGATGGCGCGAAGCTCGCCGCGGGCGAGAGCGGGCTTGAGCAGGTTGGCGGCGCCGATGGCGCCTTCGGCCGCGCCGGCGCCCACCAGAGTGTGCAGCTCGTCGATGAAGAGGACCACCTGGCCGTTGGAGCTCTCGATCTCCTTGAGGACGGCCTTGAGCCGGTCTTCGAACTCGCCGCGGAACTTGGTCCCGGCGACGAGCGCGCCGAGGTCGAGGGCGATGACTCGCTTGCCCTTGAGGCCCTCGGGCACGTCGCCCTGGGCGATGCGCTGCGCGAGGCCCTCGGCGATCGCCGTTTTGCCGACGCCCGGCTCGCCGATGAGCACAGGGTTGTTCTTGGTCCGGCGCGACAGGACCTGGATGACGCGGCGGATCTCCTCGTCGCGGCCGATGACCGGGTCGAGCTTGCCTTCCTTGGCCAGCTTGGTCAGGTCGCGGCCGTACTTCTCGAGCGCCTGGTACTTCGACTCCGGGTTCTGGTCGGTGACGCGGTGTGAGCCGCGGACCTGGCGCAGGGCCTTGAGCAGGGACTCGTGCGTCGCCCCGGCTTCCTTCAGGATGGGCAGATCGCTGAGGGCGAGCAGCATGTGCTCGGTCGAGATGTACTCGTCCTTCAGGCGCTCGGCCTCGCGCTCGGCCTGCTCAAGGTGCTTGGTCAGCCCTTCGCTGATGTACGGCCGGCCGGCGCCGCTGACCTTCGGAAATCTCTCGATGGTCGACACCAGAGC
Organism: Chloroflexota bacterium; assembly: GCA_005879675.1. Lineage (GTDB taxonomy): Bacteria > Chloroflexota > Dormibacteria > Dormibacterales > Dormibacteraceae > 40CM-4-65-16. Next base: position 988 of record VBJE01000275.1, on the reverse strand, counting down.
CGGCTCCAGCGCTTGGACCTGCGCGCCGGCGCGCTCCAGCAGCGTCCGGGCGACACCCTCATCCTGGCGGATCAGGGCCTGGAGCAGATGCTCCGGCTCGACCGCCTGGTTGCCGGTGTCGCTCGCCAGCTCAGCGGCGTCCTGAAGCGCCTCGAGGGCCTTCTCGGTGAATCGTTCCTGTCTCATCACCTTTGGTTTTCCCACGGGTCGGCGGGGGCCAAACCGGCTTGACCGTAGTCTTGCACGCATGCCCGAGCTGCCCGAGCTGGAGGCTCTGCGGATCCGCATCGGCCCGCGCGTGGAGGGCAAGCTGATCACCGGGGCGTCGGTCAATCCGAAGAAGGCGCACCTGCTGCGTTACCCGGTCGACAACTTCGCCCTGGAGCTGCCGGCGCGGAGGATCACATCGCTCACGAGGCGCGGCAAGCACCTCGTCTTCGCGACCGAGCTGGGCGGCGGCGGGGCGCCCCGGTGGCTTGTCATCAACCCGATGCTCGGCGGACGGTTCCAGGTCGGCGGCTCGGACGTCCCGGTGCCCGCCACTGAGGTCTTCACGCTCCGGATCGAGGGCAAGCAGGAGCTCCGTTACCTCGACTTTCGGGACATGGGGCGGATCTACTGGGTCAGCGATTGCTCCAGGGAGGTGCCGGCGTGGGACCCGCAGGGGCCGGAGGCGGATTCGGTCGGAGCGATGGGCCTGGATGCGTTTCGCAAGCGGCTGCGCCGGTTTCGCGATGAGCTCAAGGACCTGTTGCGGAACCAGGAGTTTCTCGCGGGGATCGGCAACGCGTACTCGGACGAGATCCTGTTCGAGGCTCGGCTGCTGCCGCTGCGGCGGCGGGCGTCGCTGAAGCCGGAAGAGGAGGAAGCGTTGTTCCATGCCATCCCTGCGGTGCTGTCGCGCGCGGTGGAGGCGATCCTGGCCAACCCGAACTACGAGGAGTCGAAACAGGACCGGACTTTCATGGCGGTGCACATGAAGGGCGGG
>VBJE01000274.1 GCA_005879675.1 Chloroflexota bacterium | reverse complement strand
GCGTTCGGGGAGATACAGGTGCGCGGGCCGTGGATCGCCCGCGCCTACCACAACGGCTACGACCCCGACAAGCTCACCGAAGACGGTTGGTTCCGCACCGGCGGCGTGGCCAAGATCAGCCCCGACGGCTACATCCAGATCGTCGACCGGACCAAGGACGTGATCAAGTCCGGCGGCGAGTGGATCTCATCCGTCGAGCTCGAGAACGCGGTGATGGCCCACCCCAAGATCATCGAGGCGGCGGTCATCGGCCTGCCGCATCCCAAGTGGGACGAACGGCCGGTCGTCTATGCGGTGGCACGCCCGGAGTTCAAGGGCCAGGTGACCGAGGAGGAGATCAGAGAGTTCCTCCGGGACAAGGTCGCCAAGTGGTGGCTGCCCGACGAGGTCAGGTTCATCGACGAGGTGCCCAAGACCTCGGTCGGGAAGTTCGACAAGAAGGTCCTGCGCGCCAACGCGGCGCCGATCAAGGAAGGAGTGAAGGAGGAGGCTCGCAAATGAGCGTGAGGGCAGGGGTGCGAGAGCACAGGATTGGGCGGGAGACCTTCCACTTCAAGTGGGACAACTCGCTGCCGCCCGCCGTCGAGATCGACGCCGGCGACATCGTCCACTTCGACACCGAAGAGGTCACGGCGGGCCAGCTCAAGAAGGGCGACCCGGCGTCGCAGCTGGGCGGCCTCGACTTCAACCGCCTGTACCCGCTCGGCGGACCGGTCCACGTCCGTGGCGCCGAGCCGGGCGACGCGCTCGAGGTCGAGATCCTGGAGCTGAAGCCAGGCGCCTGGGGTTGGGCCGCCCTTCTCCCGGGACTCGGCCTCCTTGCCTCCGACTTCCCCGACCCATACGTCCGCTACTTCGACCTGGGCGACCGCACCTCGGCCGAGCTGCGCCATGACGTCCACATCCCCATCGCTCCCTTCTGCGGGACGATGGGCGTCGCCACCGACGACAAGGGACCCATCGACGTGCTGCCGCCGACCAAGGGCGCGGGCAACGTCGACACCCGCCACCTGACGGCCGGAACCAAGCTCTACCTGCCGGTTTTCGTGCCTGGCGCGATGTTCTCCGCGGGCGACTGCCACGCCGCGCAGGGAGATGGAGAAGTCTGCGTTACCGGGATCGAATGCCCCATGACGTTCTCACTCCGATTTGGAGTGGTCAAGGGCGGCTCGCCGCGCCCCTGGAGCTTCCACTTTGTCACGCCCGCGGCGCCTCTCCAACCGCGCAGCGACGCAGCCGGCTACCACTCGGTCTGCGCCCTGGGCCCCGACCTGATGGAGAACGCCCGCAACGCCGTGCGCTACACCATCGACTGGCTGGCCGCGGACCACGGGTTGAGCCGCGAGGACGCCTACATCCTGTGCAGCCTCGCCGGCGACCTGCACATCAGCCAGATCGTCGACCAGCCCAACTGGGGCGTCTCCTTCTACCTGCCGCTGAGCGTCTTCAGCTAGGCCAGGCTCCTCCAAACCGATCGGAAACTCCGGGTCTGTCCGGCATACTGGCATGCCCATAGAACCCAAGGTGAGCACGACACAGTTAGGGCGGTATCCGATCGAAGCCGAGCTCGGGCGAGGCGCGATGGGAGTGGTCTACCGCTCGACCCATCCGCGGCTGGAGATCCCGGTCGCGATCAAGGTCCTGTCGGACCAGTACTCCTCGGACCCGAGCTTCCGCCAGCGCTTCCACCGGGAGGCGGCAACGGTCGCGGCCCTGAACCACCCTGGCATCGTCCGGGTCTACGACTTCGACGAGGACGGGCCCGTCCTCTTCATCGTCATGGAGTGGGTCGACGGGCGCTCGATGCGCTCGTGGCTGGACGAGTACGGGCGCTTTTCCGTCGACGTCTCGGTCGACCTCATCCAGCAGCTCCTGTCGGCGGTCGGCGTCGCCCACGACTACCAGGTCGTGCACCGCGACCTGAAGCCTGACAACATCCTCATCTCCAACCGCGGCAAGACCAAGATCCTCGACTTCGGCATCTCCAAGCTGATCGACGACAAGCACCGCCTGACCGCGACCGGAAGCATGGTCGGCACGCCGGCCTACATGGCGCCCGAGCAGGTGAAGGGCGAGCCCGTCGACGCCACCGCAGACATCTACTCGCTCGGCATGATCCTGTACGAGCTGCTCCACGGCGAGCCGCCGTTCACCGGTCCGCTCCCCGCGGTGCTGCACTCGCAGGTCTTCGACCGCCCGCGCGCCTCCACCGCCATCCCCTCGCCGATCATGGAGATCATCTGGAAGGCCGCCCACAAGGACCGCGAGCAGCGCTTCCAGACGTGCGAACAGTTCGCCGGCGCCTTCCACTACATGCCGAAGGCAGCCGTCGCCCACCCACCCGCGGAGCAACAAGCCGGCGGGTGTGTGCACGTACAGCGACTGCCAGGAGCGCCGTGGCTGGGCGTGCGCCTACACCGACATGACGGGACGCAAGTGCAACAGCTGGTGGTGCCGGCGCCACATCCAGTTCATCGAGCGGACGCCTTTCTGCCCGCGGCACGCAAGCGTGATCCGGGCGCTGGCCCCCACCGCGAACACGATCTTCGAGATCAAGAACCGGCCCGCGGTCGACGACCGCGCGCTGCCCCTGGCGGCGCTCGTCGCAGAGGACGTGGACAAGGACGTCACCGAGCTCGTGCGGCGCCGCTACCAGAACCGCAAGGACGTGACGATCGCGCGGGACCGCACGGTGCGCCAGACGTGGTCCGGACAGAAGGAGGTGGCCTGGGAGCGGAGCTGGGCGGCGCTGAAGAGCCAGGGCTACCTGATCCGGATCGCTGTCCGCGTCGCGGCCGAGGAGCCGGACATCGTGCAACTTCTGATCGGAAACACCGTCGTCTTCAAAGACGTCCCGGACTGGATCACGCGGCGCCGCGAGGGCGAGTCGCCCGACCACGCGGACACGATTCGCCGCGCCCCGTTCCTTCGGGCGTGCCGTCGACCAACAGCCGGCAGATCGAGCCGCCGCCACCGCCGGAGATCAACCGCACGTTGATCGAAGGCATGGTCCTGCGCATCGCCGCGTCCGCGACCCGGGTCACGGGGTACGAGGTCGCCGAGGCGCTCGCGCTGCCGTTCAGCGCGATCGACCCGATCCTGAAGGCGCTTACCGGCACCAACCTCCTCGACGCTCTGGGGCTCGCCCAGGAGCAGGGACCCTGGCTCGGCCGCCCACTGCCGGAGAGGATGGCCTACGCGATCACCAAGCAGGGCCGCACGCGCAGCGACCAGATCGGCGATTCGAGCACGCGCTACCTCGGCCCGGCGCCGGTGTCGATGCAGGAGTACAAGGCGGTGCTCGCCGAGGCGGCCAAGCCGGGGACGCTCGACCTGGTGAAGGTGAGCCTTGCGCTGAGTGGCATCGAGCTCGCGCCGGGCGTGATGGAAGCGGTGCGCGCGGCGGTCAACTCGCGTTCGTCGATCTTTATCTATGGAGCGCCTGGCAACGGCAAGACGACGCTCGCGCGTCGCATCTCCTCGCTGCTCGGCGGACCTGTGCTCCTGCCCGTCGGCCTGGATGTTGGCGGCGGCGAGGTCATGACGATCTTCGACGGCGCCGTCCACCGCCTGGAGCCCAACCAGCCGGCCGACCGCAGGTGGCGTCGCGTGGCCCGGCCGTTGGTGCAGGTGGGTGGAGAGTTCCAGCTCGAGATGTTCGACCCGACATGGGAGGACGGCAGCCGAGTGTACGGCGCGCCTTTGCAGGTGAAGGCGAACGGCGGCGTGCTCCTGATCGACGACCTCGGCCGCCAGCGGGTCTCGCCCAAGCAGATCCTCGACCGCCTCCTGGTGCCGCTGGAGCAGGACACGGACTTTCTGAACCTGACCGCCACCGGTCGCAAGGTCGAGATCCCCTTCCGCGCACAGCTTGCGCTGTCGACCAACCTCAAGCCGGCCGAGCTGCTGGATGAGGCATACCTGCGCCGGCTCGCGTACAAGGTGCTGATGCCGGACCCGACGTGGGAGATGTGGTGCCGCATCTTCGAGCGCGAGCGCGACCGGCTGACGATCCCGCCGGCGCCGCAGGCGCTGGAGATGATCCAGTCCCTGTACGGCGGCCGGCCGCTGCGCGGCAACCACCCGCGAGACCTGCTGGAGCGCCTGGTGGACGTGTCGTCAGCGCGTGGGGTGAGGCCTCAGCTCACGGCCGAGCTGGTCGAGGCGGCCTGGAACACGCTGTTCGTCGCGTCCTGATCGCTCGATTCGGCGTTTTTCGATCCAAAACCGTCTAATCCATCACTCCGATGGACGTTTTTGGACCCAAACCCGTCGAATAGGCCGAGTGCGGCGACCTGCTTCGCCGCGACTGCCGGCGCTCGCGCGTTTGAACCGGCTCTGAAACCCGCGACGGCCGGCGCTCGCGGTAAGCCGAAAAGAGGGCTGGGTATACTCACTTTTCGCCTCGCGAGCGGCGGTGGCGGAATGGCAGACGCGCTAGTTTCAGGAGCTAGTGACCGCAAGGTCGTGGAGGTTCAACTCCTCTCCGCCGCACCAGCGCCAACTACCACTCAAGGATTTGGAACCAAAGCCAGCTTGCCATCGCAAGTGGAACGATCGTCATCGCGTACGCAATCCAGAATGGGATGCCAGCGGCCCGGCCCCAGCCAACCCATGGCGCGAGCCGAGTCTGTAGGTCGTCAAGACTTGCGACGCGGCTCTTGAGACCTCCGTCGGCTAGCGGCTGAGCACTTCCTCCAGCTCTGCCTTGTTCATGCGCGAGCGGCCCTTGATCCCGCGCTGCTTCGCCTCGTTGCGCAGCTGGTCGTACGTCCTGCCGCCAGACCCGTGGTGTGACCGCAAGCCGCCCCGTCGCCCAGACGAGATGTCGCGGATCGAGGTCCGGCTGGCTTCCATCGTCTCGCCGTGCCGCGCCCGCTCCTTGTTCACCGTCCGGGCGGCGATCTCCTCGGCCTTGTCCTCACCGGTGCCGCGATCGACCAACCCTTCCTTGATGTGCTCGTACTGGCGCTCCCTTTTGTCGCTCCACGCGCGTTGTGGCATGTGATCACACCCCCTTCGTCCTTGACAACGCGCCGGCAAATCCATTCGACTGAGCGAACTTGAGCGCCGCCACCTACGACCAGCTGCGAACCCTCTACCGGACGCTGCTCCTGTTCGCGACCGTTGGGGTCGTCATCCTGAGCGTCGGCCTTCTCCAGTTCGTGTACTTCGAGCGGCCCGGCCAGGAGACCGGAGTCAAAGCACACATCGCCGGCGTCTTCAAGTACGACCCGCAGACGCATCAGACGGTCGGCCCGGACCGCTCGGAGTTCGCGCGCAGCGAGGTCTTCGCGGCGGTGGTCGACTGGCCCTCAGTGCCCTCGAACCTCATCGTCGACGCGCGCTGGTACGACACCTTCGGGTCGATGCGAGGCCACGTCGGACCGGGACATTCCACCGACCTCGCCAGCGAAAGCACCATCCCGGTCGAGGTGCCTCAAGGCTCGACGTTGGTCCTGCCCGGTCGTTACACATTCGTGGTCGAGCGCTTGCAGGACGGGGTGCCGGTGGAGGTCCTGGGGCGGCGCCTCGTCCTGGTGGATCGCTCGTGATCCACACCACGACGCCGCCCGCGGCGGACCCCGAGTCCGCCCTCCGGCCGCGGCGCTATGGCATCGCCCTGGCGGTCGCGGCGCTGGTGGTGATGGCCCTGGTCGCGAGCTCGATCCTCAACTATGTCTTCCTCGACACGATCCCCGGCCGCGCGTCGCTGTACGGCTTGCTGGCGGTGGCCTCGATCACGCTCGGCACCTACATCCTGGTGCGCGCGTTCAACCGCGACCGCGCAACGCGGCGCAATCACCTCATCCGCGCCGGGGTCTTGATCGGACTCGGCGTCCTGCTCTGGCTCCTGGTCATCGACGTCTTCCTGTACACGCAATCGGCGGGCCCGGGCGTGGCCGCGATCTGCGCCCTGGCGTGCCTACCGACGACCGCGTTCGGGCTTTTCGTCGTGCGCCGGATGGACCGCAACCACAAAGAGCCGTGGCGGCTTGTCCTCGTGGCGGCGGCGTGGGGCGCGATCGTGGCCACGAGCCTGGTCGTGTGGGGCGAGACGGTTTGGGAGCTGTCGGCGCAGCGAGCCCTGGTCCCTGGCCCCGGCCTCGACACGTCGTTGGCGTTCATGGCCGGCATCCTCGAAGAGCTCGCCAAGGGCCTGGCGGTCCTCCTTCTCTTCCTGGTCATGCGCAACGAGTTCGACGACGTCGTCGACGGCATCGTCTACGGCGCGGCCGTCGGGCTGGGGTTCAACTTCATGGAATCGGTCAGCTACATGACCAACCTCTACTCGATCTTTCAGCCCGAGGGCAACGGAGACATCGCCGCGGGGATCCAGTGGTATGGACGGCAGGTGCTGGGGCTCTTCTTCGGCCACGCGACCTACACCGCGTACATCGGCGCCGGGATCGGCATCGCCCGCCAGCTTCGAGGGAGGCGGCAGAAGATCCTGGCGATCGTCGCCGGCTTCGTGGTCGCCATCGCCGGGCATTTCTCGTGGGACGCGTGGGTGAACCTGTTCCCCATCCCCAACACGCTGTTCGCGCTGGTGGCGATCCACCTGCGGACGCTGATCATGACCGGGCCGTTCACGGCCGGGATCATCGCCCTCCTGCTGTTCGGGATTCGTTACGAGGGGCAGAACCTCGTCGACCAGCTGCGGAAGGAGGCGGCGACCGGCCACGGCGCGATCCTGCCCGAGGAGGTCCCCATCCTGGCCAGTCCCTGGCAGCGGCTGCGGCAGCGGATCCAGGCCTTCAACCGCGCCGGCCTGCCCGGCTACCTCAAGGTCTCGCGGCTGCAGACAGCGCAGCTCGACCTGGCGATGGAGCGCTGGCACCGCGAGCGCAAGGAGATCGACACGCCGCTCGAAGCGGAGGACCAGCTGCGGCGGCGGGTGATCCAGCTGCGGCACTGGGTGACGGCCGCTTAACAGGCTGGGTTCCGGCCGGCGATTTTTTCTGGTTCAGTTCGCGTCAGGCGCGTCGGTTGGGGGTGGGCACCGGCGGGAGGAGGGTGGGCCCGCGGAGGGTCGGTTCTTCAGGCCGGCAGGCGCCCGCCGAGGAGTCGCGCAAGGCCGAGGGTCAAGAGTCCGGCCGCGGTGCCCCAGGTGATGGCTGAGACCGCCGGGTCGCTGAAGTCGGTGCCGCTCAGCACCGCATGCAGAAAGAGGAGCGCGAATGCCGCATACGCGAGGCGGTGGATCCACAGCCACACGTCCTTGCGCATCCGCCGCTTCAAGTAAGCCGCGATCGTGACCGCGACGAGGACGTCGAGCGACAGCGCCCCGAGGCCGATGGCAAGCGCCCCATAGCTCGCGTGAAACGGCAGCACGACGTCGACGACGCCAATCCGAGCGGTCGAGTCGAGCAGCAGCGACACCACGTGCAGAGCGCCTAGGGGGAGCCACAGGACCGTCGTGTACTCGTGCAGCGAACGCACCGCGCGGTTGCTGCCGAGCCAGTCGAGGACTGCGGTCCGCATTGCGATCCCCGTCAGCAGGGCGATCGCCAACGCGGCGTACGAGCTCAGCCCGGCGACCCGCGCGAGCAGCCAGTAGAACTGGTCAGCCGTCATGACGCGTACGTCGAGGTGAGCGGTGGCGAATCGGTCGGCTGCACCGACGGCCCGACCACGATGGCCCCTCCCAGCATCGACGAGCCGGAGGCGTCGCGCGCGGTCAGCACGGCCGGCTGCAGCGGCGCGGCCGGGTTCTTGAGATGGGCGTTGACGTACACCGCGGAGGCGACCGTAGTGCCCAGGGTCAGCGCCGTCGCCACGACCTTCAGGAGCAGCGGCCGCATCGGCTCAGACGGCCACAGGCGAGGCGAGGAACGGCACGCGGTCGAATGACGCGCCGAGGATTGTTGCCGCGTCGGCTCCGAGGTGACCGCTGAGGATCTCCTGGTAGACGGAGCGGAAGTCGACCGCATGCTCGAGATTGCCCGTGTCGTCCAGCTTCGTGAGGCTGGGCTCGGCGCCATACAGGCCGCCTTTCACCGGGTCCCCGATCAGGAGCAGGGGCGCGGCTGCGCCGTGGTCGGTGCCGCCGCTGGCGTTCTCTTTCGGCCGGCGGCCAAACTCCGACCACGTGGCGATCAGGACCTTGTCCGCCATGTGGTGCGCCGCCAGGTCCTGGTAGAAGGCGGAGACGGCCGAGTCGAGATAGCCCATCAGGTCGTCATGGCGGCTGAGCTCTGTGTAGTGAGTGTCGAAACCGCCGAGGGTG
>VBJE01000273.1 GCA_005879675.1 Chloroflexota bacterium | reverse complement strand
CTGGCGGCCTCGGCCCCGTGTACACGTCGGCGGGGCTCGATACGACCGTCAGCGCCGCCATCGGAGGCGCCGCGGGCCCGCTGGTCGCGGCCCGGATCGCCGCCGGCTTTGTGCCGATTCCCCTGACCTCGCCGCCCCTGGCGACCATTCCGCCGATCACGGTTGGCACGCTCACGCTCGGCATCCCGTCCGTTGCGATCGCGGGCGCGCCGGCGGGGATCGTGCTCAGTGGCAACGCGGTCTCGCTGTCCGGAGTCGCCAGCGGAGGCACTTCGCCGTACACGTTCGCGTGGATGAAGAACGGGGCGCCATTCGCGGCCACGCAGTCGATAACCGATTCGCCGGCGCTCGGCAGCACGACTTATGCCGTGACGGCGACGGACTCCGGTCCGCGTCTATGACTTCACAGTCGCGGGCAGCCCGACATTGCTCCAGGTGCTGACCAACGGCGCCAACTCCTACGCAATCACGGAATCGCTTGTCCCGGGCTCTTCGACCTCCGGTCTGCCGACGATCTCCCTGTCGGTTTCCGGTCTGCCGTCGGGCGCGACACCGAGCTTCAGCCCGCCGAGCGGAAACGCGATCGGCTTCACCTCCACGCTGACAATCACCACGGCCGGCGCACCAGCGGGCACCTACATACTCACCCTGACCGGCACCGACGCAAGAGCGGCGATCGGCGGCACCAGGTCGGCGACCCTGACGCTGCAGGTCCTTACGCCGGCGCAGGCGATACCCGGCGTCATCGACAAGATCAATGACCTGAACGCCGCCGGGGTCCTGAACAACGGGCAGACCAACGCGCTAACGGTCAAGCTGCAGCACGCGATCGACAGCCTGACCACCAAGCCTGACCAGCCCACGGCCTGCAACCAGCTGCAGGCGTTCGTGAACCAGGTCAACGCGTTCGTGAACGCGGGCATCCTGACGCCGGCGCAGGCGGATTCGCTGCTCGGCGGGCCGCTGGGAATCCTCGCGATCATGGCGTCCATTCCCTGCTGAAAGAGAGCTGAGCTCCAGGCCTTCGGGCCTGGAGCTCGCTAACCCGGAGGTCCAGCCCTGCCCGCCCGGTCGACGCCAGCGCTGGACCTCTCAACAATTTCAGGAGACGGCTCGACGGCAGCCACCAGGCTCTTCAGCATTGCCTTTCCCCTGCCTGAGCCCTTGACCCAACATCCTATTTCCTATAGCATTCGCTCGATCCCGCTCAGTCCAGCGAGCCAATTCGGCTCCCATTTTTCGTGCTGCTCAAACAAGGAGGAAGCCGGATGACACGAACAGCCTTGGCCCGAGCATTGGCCATCGCCGCAGTGCTCATGGTCGTCGCGTGCGGAGGAAGCACCTCCGGCGGGGGCGCCAAGACCAACGCCGCGGTGGCCATCGTCCCTGGAGGTCCCCATCCCTACTTCGAACCGATGCGGCAGGCGATCGTGGACGCGAAAGCTGACTTCAGTCTCGCCAAGGGCACGTTCGAGGTGCCGAGCGACTGGAAGCAGGACCTCCAGAACCAGCTGCTCACCAGTCTCGCGGCGAAGGGCTACGACGGCTTCGGCATCTTTCCGACCGACGGCAACGCGGCGAACGGCATCGTCGCCCAGCTGGCGGCGAAGAACTACCCGGTGATGGCCGTCGGCGGATGCGTGGCGGAACCGACGAAGACGACGTTCTGCATCGCGACCGACGTGGGGAACTCCGCCTACACAGGCGCCAAGGCCGCGATCACCGCCATGGGCGGAAAAGGCGTGCTGCTCCACGGCACGGGACTGCTGACCGACCCGAACACCGTGCTGCGAGTCGACGCCGTGAAGAAGGCGGTGGCGGAGACAAACGGCGCCGTGACGCTGATCACCCTCACCGACATCGACAAGGACGCACAGACCGCTGACACCGCCATCAATCAGGCGCTCGCCACCCACAAAGAGATCACTGGCATCATCACCAGCGCCTACAACCCCACGGTCGCGGCTGCCAAGGCGCTGCGGACCCTGGGCGACAAGAAGATCAAGATGGTCGGCATCGACGACGACCCCGTCGTGCTCGCGGCCGTGAAGGACGGCTTCCTCATCGGGACGATGGGCCAGAACCCTTACGGCCAGGCTTACGTCGCCGCTTACGCCATCAACCAGATCCACCAGGGCTGCAAGAAGAAGAGCGGCGCGCCGTACTTCATCGACTCCGGAACGATGCTGATCAGCCCCGACAAGGCCGCGACCTACAAGGAAGACTTCAAGACGCTGACCAAGGGCATCGTCTCGGGCTTCAAGGACAAGTACCTTTCCTGCTGATGCGACAGGCCATCGTGTCCAGCGACTCGCTCAAGGCGCCAATCCGCCGCGTCGACGCTTACCTCGTCGACCTGATTCCTGAGCGCCCTCGCACCGATGCGATCCAGAGCTTCACGAAGCAGGAGACGATCTTCGTCGACATCGAGACCTCCGACGGCGTGGTCGGCACCGGCTATGCGTACACGATTGGAACGGGGGGACGGGCCGTGCTCGAGATGCTTCGGCACGACCTGGTCCCCCTACTCGCCGGCCAGGATGCAAACCAGATCGAAGCCATCTGGCAGAGGCTTTTCTGGGCCACCCACGGCACGGCGGTCGGGGCGATCACGAGCCTCGCTCTCGCCGCCGTAGACATCGCCCTGTGGGACCTGCGCGGCAAGACCCTGGGCCAGCCGCTCTGGCGCCTGGCCGGCGGTGCTCGCCCGAACGTTCCGCTCTACGACACCGAAGGTGGCTGGCTTCATCTCTCGACCGAGGAGCTGGTCGACAGCGCGCTCGCCTCCAAGCGCCAGGGTTGGCCGGGGGTGAAGCTGAAGATCGGCAAGCCACGTCCCCGGGAGGACCTCGACCGGCTGAGCGCAGTCCGCGAAGCGGTCGGGCCGGCCTTCGACATCATGGTCGACGCCAACCAGTCGATGACCTACGCCGAGGCCAGGCGGCGAGCGCACCTTTTAGAGGACCTCGACCTCTACTGGTTCGAGGAACCGCTGCCGGCCGAGGATCTCGCCGGTCACGTCCACCTCGCGGCCACGACCAGCATCCCGATCGCGGTGGGGGAGAGCATCTACTCCCTGAGCCATTTCCGCGAGTATCTGGCGGCGGGCGCCGCGGGCATCGTGCAGCCCGACGCGGCCCGTCTCGGCGGCATCACGCCGTGGCTGAAGGTCGCACACCTGGCGGAGGCGTTCAACGTCAAGGTGGCGCCTCACTTTCTGATGGAGCTTCACGTCAGTCTTGCCGCAGCGGTGCCAAACGCCATTTATCTCGAGCACATACCGCAGCTCAGGCAGATCACGCGCTCGGAGATACAGATCGTGAACGGCCAGGCGCTGGCGCCCGAATCGCCAGGAGTCGGCATCGACTGGGATCGTGAGGCGATCGCTAAGCTTCGGATCGGTTAGCGCCGGCCGCTTGAGCGGCGGCGCGCTCCTCCGGCAGGTCGCGCTGCTCGCGCTGCTGCTCGTCACCGTCGGCTTCTGGATCTACTTTTCGGTGGCGGCGTCCGGTTTCACTTCCGACTTCAACCTCTTCTCGCTGCTTCGGTTCGCGGCGATCCAGATCACCATCGGGTTTGCGCAGATGGTCGCGCTGTCGATCGGCGACCTCAACCTCGCCGTGGGCGCCATCGGCGGAGCGACCGCAATGATCGCCGGGTGGGCCATGCAGTTCCTTGGGCTGCCGCCCCTGGTCGCGGTGCTGTTCGCGCTGGCCGCCGGCACACTGCTCGGATTCGGCAACGCGCTGCTGATCACGTGGACGCGGATCAACAGCTTCATCGTCACGCTCGCGACGGCAAGCCTCATCACGGGGGCGATGTTGATCATCACCCATTCGGACCCCTTCAGCCGGCTGCCCGATTCTTTCACGAGCTTCTCGGAGACCGAGGTCGCGGGCCTGCCGGTCTTCTTCTGCCTCTACCGCAACCTCAGCCTGGGCCGCGAGATGCTTGCGGTCGGGGCCAACCGGCGGGCCGCCCGCATGTCGGGACTCTCCGTCGATCGCGTGGTGCTGTTCACCCACGGCATTTCCGGAGGCCTGGCCGCCACCGCGGGTCTGATGGCAATCGCCGCCGACCACACCGCCTCGCCAAGCCTCGGCAGCGACTGGCTCCTTGCTTCCTTCGTTGCGCCCGCGATCGGCGGGACGCTGCTCTCCGGCGGCCTCGTCTCGGTGCCGGGAACCATCGTCGGCGGCGTCCTGCTGGCGACCATCTCCAACGGCCTCCTGCTCGTGGGCATCGACAACTTCTGGATCACGGTCTTTCTTGGCGCGATCCTGCTGCTGGCCGTCGTCCTGGACAGGGTCACCAGAGCCGCGGGGGGCGCGGGCCCGTGATGACCCGTCTGCGCGGCCTTGCTCCCGGCGTGGCTCTCGGGCTCCTGCTCATCGACCTGCTTGGCATGGTCGTGCTGTCGGTCCTCACCCCGTCCTTCCTCTCGACTTACAACCTCTTCGTCACCGGCCGAGATCTTTCGATCCTGCTTCTGGTCGCCCTGGCCCAGATGATCGTGCTGTCGCTGGGGCAGATGAACCTCTCGATCGGCTCGATCGGAGGCCTGGTGGCGATCATCGAGTCCGGGCTCATGGTTCGCTACGGCGTGGCGTGGTCAACGGCCTGCTCGTCTACTGGACGAAGATCAACAGCTTCGTGCTGACGCTCGGCACGTCCTACGTGTTCGCCGGCCTCAACCTCGGCATCACGCACGCGACGCCCTTCTACCACATCCCCGGCGAGATCAGCGCCTTCGGCCAGGCCCGAGTCGGCCCGTTCCCCGTCATGGCGGCCGTGACCGTCGTGCTCACCCTCCTGCTCGCGGGCTTCCTGTACCAGGTCGTACTCGGCCGGCAGCTGCTGGCCGTGGGCAGCAACCCGCTGGCTGCCCGGCTTTCAGGGCTCCCGATCCGTCGGGCGACGCTCACGGCTCATGCGATCTCCGGCTTCCTCGCCGCGGTCGCCGGCACGATGCTCATGGCGCAGCTGGGACAGGGACAGCCGACCATCGGCGCGACGTGGGTGCTTCCCTCATTCGCCGGTCCGATCATCGGCGGCGCTGCTCTTTCGGGCGGGAGCGCCCCGGTCCTCGGCACCGTGCTGGCCATGGTCCTGATCTCGTTGATCGACGACGGGCTGGTGCTTGTCAGCGCGGATCCCTTCTGGGTCCAGTTCCTCATCGGCGCCCTGATCCTCGGGGCGGTCGTCCTGGGCCGAACGCGGCTGAGCGAGATCAGGGCCCTGCTGAGGATCTCGCCCAGCGCGACGCGTCGCGCGGGGAGCATCCGATGAGCGCCGACCCGAATCCCCTCGCGCTCCAGGTGCGGCTGGAGGTGTCTGGCATCCGCAAGCAGTTCCCGGGCGTGGTCGCCCTCGACGACGTGTCGCTGCGCCTGCGGGCCGGTGAGATCCATGCCCTGCTCGGCGAGAACGGGGCGGGCAAGAGCACGCTGATCAAGATCCTGACGGGCGTCTATCAACCCGATGAGGGCGAGATGTGGCTCGACGGCAGCCCGGTGCGCTTTGTCTCGCCCCGTTCGGCCCTCGCCGCCGGGATCAGCGTCGTGCACCAGGAGCGCAACCTCATCCCCCAGTTCACGGTCGCGGAGAACATCCTCCTGGAGCGCATCCCGACGCGCGGCGTGCAGCTGGTCGATCACTCCGCGATCAACCGCCTGGCCAGGCCGTGGATCGAGATGGTTGGGCTCGACGCGGCGCCGGCGACTCCGGTGGTGGAGCTGAGCGTGGCGCAGATGCAGCTGGTCGAGATCGCGAAGGCGCTTTCGCTGCAGGCGCGCATCCTCCTGATGGACGAACCGACCGCGGCCATCACTCCGCACGAGGTCGGCTACCTGTTCCGGATTCTTGGCGACCTGCGCCGCCACAACGTGGCCCTCGTCTTTGTCAGTCACAAGCTGGAAGAGGTGTTCGAGCTCTGCGACCGCGTCACGGTGCTGCGCGATGGAAAGAACGCAGCCGCCGACGTCGATGTCGCGGGCCTGGATCGAGACCGGCTGGTCACGTACATGATCGGAAGGGCCCAGGTGATTGCCGAGCTGCCGCCCAAACCCGTTCCAGGCGAGCCGATGTTGGAGCTGGCGGGGCTGACCACGGAGGGGGGAGACGCCAAGCTCAACCTCGTGCTTCGAAAAGGCGAGGTGCTCGGAGTCTACGGCCTGGTCGGCGCCGGGCGATCGAAGCTTGCCAAGACCCTCGTCGGTGAGGTCAAGGTGACCGGCGGGGAGGTGCGCGTGCGCGGAAAGAAAACGCGGATCAACGGCTTCCGCGAGGCCCTGGAGAAGCACCGCATCGGGTACGTCAGCGAGGACCGCAAGCAGGAGGGGCTGATCCTTCTCCACTCAGTGCGCGCGAACACCTCGATCACGATCTGGCGGCACCTGCGCACGCTCGGCCAGTGGATCAGGCACTCAACCGAGGATGCGGCGATTCTTCCGTCGCTCCGCCAGCTCGACGTCAAGGCGCAGTCGCTGTCGCAGTCGGTGGGCACGCTCTCGGGCGGCAACCAGCAAAAGGTCAGCATCGCCAAGTGGCTCGCCGCCAAAGCCGAGATCCTCATCATCGATGAACCCACGGTGGGGATCGACATCAAGACCAAGAACGCGCTGCACGAGCTCATCTGGGACCTTGCCGCAAACGGCAAGTCGATCCTGCTCATATCGAGCGATATGCCCGAGGTGATCCGCCTGTCCGATCGGATCGTGGTCATGCGCAACCACGCGATCGTCGGCGAGCTGCCGAACACGCATCAATACGACGAGATGAGCGAATCGATCATGGCTCGGCTCAGCTGAAAGGGAGTTGGAATTGCAGAGATACGGGATGACCCTGATGCTCAAGGACGACGACGAGATCGTCGAGCGCTACAAGGAATACCACCGCAAGGCCTGGCCCGAGGTGGTTTCTCGCTTGCGTGAGAACGGAATCATGGAGATGCGGATCTACCTGCTCGGCCGGCGGATGTTCATGTACATGGAGGCGGTCGACGGGTTCTCCCCCGAGCGCGACTTCCCAAAGCTGGCGCAGGATTCGCGTTACCGGGAATGGGATGAGCTGATGCGCACCCATCAGGAAAGGGCGCCAGAAGCCAAACCGGAGGATTGGTGGGCTCCCATGGAAGAGGTCTTTGACCTCAGCTCGCAGTGAGCGAGAAGATCCTGCCGCTACCCCCTTCGCGTCAGACGCTGACCGATAGCGTCTATGAGGCGGTCACGGAGCTGGTCATGGACCAGCACATCGCCGCCGGCGCGCGGGTCAACATCGACCAGGTGGCGCGCCAGCTGAACGTGTCGCCAACACCGGTGCGTGAGGCGCTCGCCCGGCTGGAGATGGACGGCCTGGTCATGAAGGAGCCGCTCCGGGGTTATTCCGTCACCCCTACGCTGGACACGAAGACCTTCAACGACCTTTATGACGTGCGCCGGCTGCTCGAGCCTTTCGCCGCCCGCCGTGCAGCCGAGCGCCGAGATGGCAATGTCCTGGGCGTGCTTGATCGCGAGCTCGACGGGATGCGCCGCCTCGTGGGCACCAGCGCAGGGCCGGCAGGCAGCACCTATCACGACTACCGCGCCTTTGCCATGCAGGACGCGCGATTCCACGAGGCGATCGCGGGTACGTCAGGCAACAGCCTGCTGAGCGACACCCTTCGGCGCCTGCGCTCGCACTTGCGCCTCTACCGCCTCTATCACAGGTACTACACGATGGATATCGGGGCCGCGACGGTTATCGAGCACGAAAGCATTCTTGAGGCCATCCGGGCCGGCGACGCCGGCGGCGCCGAGGCGGCGATGCTCGACCACATCAATCGCTCGAGGGAGCGCTCGGAGGGAGCGCGCGTCAGATCGGGGAATCGTCCGACCTAACTCCGCCCCTGGCCGACGAGTCGTTTCGAGGTCAGTTGTGTTCAGGCACCGCAGACGGGCCCGTTGTAGGGCCAGGGGATGCAGAGCTGAGGTGAAAGCGCAGACCACAGCGTCAGCACCGCGATGATTGCGAGCCCAGCAATCCAGATCGTGCCTGTGATGACGTTGCGCTTTGGAGCCGGCCATTCTGGCCAGCCAAGCCGGCGCGCGATGCCCGGACCGAGACCGCTGTCGAGCAGTGGCCACCCGATCAGCCCGAGGACCAGCCCCAGCGGGACGAGGATGGTCGTGACGAGTGCGGGACCGAGCTTGGCGAACTGAAAGAGCGCGAGGAAGTACCACTCCGGCATTGGGATGATCGCAGCGCGCGGGTCGGCGGGCTGTCCGGGCTGCATCAGGGGCTGCCCTATCAGCGCCATCAAACCGAGTCCGACCAGAACCGCCATAGCGAGAACCGCGTATGGCCAGACCTGGTCGGGGAAGTAGGGGTGAGTCCTGTCTTCGGGCATGTCCTCGCCGACCTGGTGGCCGATGGGGCCAAACATCAGTCCGACGAGCGCGTAGAGAACCAGGAACGGATAGAGGGGATGCCGACGTGTGATGGGCATCCGGCTGGAGTTCCCTTCGGGCCCCCTCACGCCGGTTCCGCGGGCCCCTGCTTGCGACCGAGCCGGAAGTGGATGTAGAGGAGCATGGCCATCAACGCCGGGAGCAGGAATACGTGGGCCATGAAAAAGCGCAGCAGGGTCGCGGGCCCCACCACCGGGCCACCCTGCACCGCGTATCTGATGAACTCGCTCACACCGCTCGGGAGCACCCCGCTGCCGGAGATGATCGACATCTCACGACCACGCGCCAGGTACTCGTTGGCGTCCCATGGCAGCAGCGAACCCGTAAAGCTGAAGAGGACGATGACCAGGAAGACGAGCACTCCGACCATCCAGTTCAGCTCGCGTGGGGCGCGATAGCCTCCGTTCCAGAAGACGAATGTCATGTGCAGCACCGCAACGACGATGAGCAGGTTGGCGCCCCAGAAATGCATCCCGCGTATGAGCCATCCGAGATACGCGGCGTGCTGGATGAAGACGACGCTGGTATAGGCAGGGGCGGGGTTGCCGGCGCCGTCAGGGACGTAGTAAATGCCGAGAAGAAAACCGGTGATGAACTCGACCGCGACGAGAATCGCCGCTACACCGCCAAGGTACCGGTAGGCACTGGCCGCATAGTTGGGAACCCGGCGGTACAGCTCCGCGTCGACCGCGTCCACGAGCTCGAAGCGCTCGTCGAGCCAATCGATGACGGCGGTTTGCAATCCCACGGGCGCTAAT
>VBJE01000272.1 GCA_005879675.1 Chloroflexota bacterium | reverse complement strand
ATTCCCGCGCGCTGGTATCCGTACGTCCGCCGCTTGTCCCCCGGGCGCTTGGCCTGCTCCAGCGCAAACCAGGCGAGGCCGAGGGCGAAGACGTCGGTCAATACGTGGCCCGCGTCTGACAGCAGCGCCAGTGAGCCGGAAACCAGCCCGCCGGCCAGCTCCACCACGAGGACGGCTGCGGTGAGCGCCAGCGCCGCCTTCAGGGTCGCGCCCCGCTCGCGAATCAGGTCCACGAACCTAATTTACCCATCGTCCCCGGGGTCCCCACGAAATCACCAGATTTCGTGGGGTGGTCCTGCCACCAATTCCCTCCTCGTTCCAGGTACGCGAGGAGCATCCCGTGGCGGAGGCCTTCGTGGCTGACATGGAGGAGCGCGAGGCCGAACCAGTCCAGGAGCAGGAGGAGGGCCTCAACCCCGCCGCGCATCGCCTTGACGCGGTTGGCCGGAAGCCCGGTCGAGGCGGCCACCTGGCGGGCCCGACGGTGGTCGAGCCGCGACTCGCACGTCAGGATGTCGGCGGTGGTGAGGACCCGGGGCGGATTTCTCTTCGCCAGCACGACGGGCAGGTTTGACGCCGTGCCCCCGGTGGCCACGAGCCGCTCCACCTCCTCGTCCGGCGCCCGCGTCAGCTCGCGCAGGGCCGCCTGGCGCAGGCGAGCGCGTTCCTCCGGTCGCGGCGGGTCGGAAAGGTAGGTAGCGGCCAGCACCCCCGAACCGATCGGCAGGGCGACCGACCTGAGCATCCTGTCGCCGCGGGCGATGACGATCTCGGTGGAGGCGCCGCCGAGGTCGACCAGGGCCCACTCCCGGCGCGCGGCGTGGCGGCTCGCCGCGCCACGGAAGCTCAGCTCCGCCTCGCGGCGCGCCGAGATGATGCGCACCGGGACGCCCAGGACCTCGCCGGCCTGGCGGACGAACCTGGGTCGCGGCGGCGATGAGCTCGTCGTAGCCGTGGACGCGCGCCTGGGCCAGCACCTTGCGCGCCGCCCGGAGCGCGACCACGGCGCGGCTGCCGATCGCGCCGGTGCGCGCCACCTGCGAGCCCAACTCGGGCATCTCGACGTAGTGCGCCACGTCCACGAGCTTGCCGCGCACGACGTCCGCGACCAGGACGTGGACTGTGTTGGAGCCGATGTCGAGCGCGGCCAGACGCGCCACTGCACCAGCCTAGAATCTGGCCGATGGCGAAGAGGACGCGCGTCGAGCGCGACTCCATGGGCGAGATGGAGGTCCCCGCCGACGCGTACTACGGCGCCTCGACCCAGCGCGCGGTCCTCAACTTCCCAATCTCCGGCCAGGCGATGCCTCGCCGCTTCATCCGCGCGCTTGGGCTGGTCAAACGCGCGGCGGCGCAGACCAACCGCGAGCTCGGGCTCCTACCGCGACGGCGCGCGCGCGCCATCGCCGCCGCGGCGCAGGAGGTCGTCGAAGGCAAGCTCGACGAGCAGTTCCCGATCGACGTCTACCAGACCGGCTCGGGGACGTCCACGAACACCAACGCCAACGAGGTCATCGCCAACCGCGCGACGGAGATCCTCGGCGGCGAGCGCGGCTCGAAGCTGGTGCATCCCAACGACCACGTCAACCTGGGCCAGTCTTCGAACGACGTCATCCCCACCGCGATCCAGCTGGCCGCGGCGATGGCGATCCAGGAGGAGCTGATACCGGCGCTCGAGCGGCTGCAACGCGCGCTCGAGGCCAAGAGCCGCGAGTTCTGGCCCGTGGTCAAGACCGGCCGCACCCACCTCCAGGATGCGACGCCGATCCGACTCGGCCAGGAGTTCAAGGGCTACGCCGGGCAGGCGGAGGAGTCCGTCCGGCGCGCTCGCGTGGCGGTGGACGAGCTGGCCCGTATTCCGCTCGGTGGCACCGCCGTGGGAACCGGGATCAACTCGCATCCGCAGTTCGCGCGACTCGCCGCGGCACGGCTGGCGAAGGCGAGCCGGGTCCCCGCCCGCGAGGCGTCCAACCACTTCCACGCCCAGGCGACGCTCGACGCGCTCGTGGCCGCGCACGGCGGGCTGCGCACCATCGCCACGAGCCTGTGGAAGGTCGGGTCGGACATCCGGCTGATGGGCACCGGTCCAGTGGCCGGCCTCGGCGAGCTGCGGCTGCCGGAGACTCAGCCTGGCTCGAGCATCATGCCCGGCAAGGTGAACCCGGTGATCGTGGAGTCGCTGCTGATGGTGATCGCCCGGGTCTACGGCAACGACGCCACCGTCGTGGTGTCAGGGCAGGCCGGAAGCCTGTTCGAGCTCAACGTGATGATGCCCGTGGCCGGCGTGGCGACGCTGGAATCGATCGCGCTCCTCGCCGCCGCCACACGCAACTTCTCCGAGCGCTGCGTCGAAGGGCTCCAGGCGACCGACCGCGGCCCCGAGCTGGTCGAGCGGAGCCCCATGCTCGCCACCGCGCTCAACCCGGTGATCGGCTACGACGAAGCCGCGAAGCTGGCCAAGGAATCGATGCGGAGCGGTAAGTCGATCCGGCAGCTGGCGCGGGCGAAAGGCGTCAGCGAGAAGCAGCTGAACAAGGTCCTCGACCTCGGCAAGATGACAAAACCAGGTCTTGAAGGCCCAGGCGGAGGCGGCTAGGCTCCAACGCGTGCGCATGGAGCATCCGCTGCTCCGCTTCCGGCTCGCCTTCACCCTGCTCGCCATCGTGATCGTGATCGGCGTCACCGGCTACATGCTCATCGACGGCTGGAACATCCTCGACGCCTTCTACATGGTGATCATCACGATCAGCACGGTCGGCTACACCGAGGTGCACCCGCAGGGCGTGGCCGGGAGGATGTTCAGCTCCGGCCTGATCGTCATCGGCGTGGCGACGATGCTGTACGGCTTCGGCGTATTCGCCGAGACCCTGACCGACAATGCATTCGGCAGGTATCGAAGGGAGCGACAGTTGCAACGAGAGCTCGACCGGCTACGCGACCACTTCATCATCTGCGGCTACGGCCGCATGGGGACGCAGATCGTCTCCGAGTTCGAAGAGCACAAGGTGGCCTACGTGGTGATCGACCAGACCGAGGAGGCGCTGGGGCGCATCCGGGCGGAGAACCGCCTCCACATCGAGGGCGATGCGTCCAAGGAGGAGATTCTCAAGCTGGCGGGCATCGAGCGCGCTCGGGGGCTCATCTCGGCGGTCGACTCGGACGAGCGCGCGGTCTACATCGTCCTCGCCGCCCGCGCGTTCAACCCCAACCTCTACATCGTCGCCCGGGCCGGGCGGCCCGAGTCCATTCGCCGTCTCGAGCTCGCCGGCGCATCGCGGACCATCTCGCCATACCTGATGGCGGGTCACCGCATGGCCGAGCTCGCCGTCCGGCCGGCACTGGTCGACGTGCTCGACACGCTGCACCATGGAGAGGGCGGCATCGGCGTCGAGGAGATGGTGGTCTCGACCGGGACGAAGGCGATCGGCAAGACGCTCGAAGAAGCGGGCCTGCTCGCGGCCGATGCGGCCAGGCTGCTCGCGGTGCGGCGCCCGGACGGCGCGGTCAGCGTCAACCCGCCACCGTCGACGCGGCTGGGGGACGGCGACCTCGTGATCGCCCTGGGCACCGAGGATCAGCTTTTCGCCACCGCCGCCAGGCTGAGATAAGAACAGCCCGCCTGCAGCGCGGGCGCGCTCGGGTCGTCCCATTCCACTCTTCAGGCGGGGTTCAAATCTCAGCTTAAAGTGATCTCGTGAACCGCCTGGAGAGGCGTCCGGAGCTGGTCGCGCTGGCCTCGGTTGCCATCGGCGCCGGGATCGTGGTGGCGAAGATAATCGTCGGCCTGCTCACCGGGAGCCTCGGCATCATCAGCGAGGCAGTCCACTCATTCCTGGACCTCGCGGCGAGCGGCTTCACGCTGGTCGCGGTGCGGACGTCGGGCAAGCCCGCCGACAGCGAGCATCCCTACGGCCACGGGCGGACCGAGAACCTCGCCGCCTTCGCCGAAGGCGTGCTCCTGCTCGTGACCGCGGCCCTGATCGCGTTCGAGGCCTTTCGCCGCCTCGCGACCGGAGGCGCGGTGGTCAATCCCGCCGGCTACGCGTTCGCCCTCTTGATCGTCACCCTCGCGATCGAAGCCGGCCGCGCGGCGATCCTGCGCCGGGTCGGCCGCCGCGTCTCCAGCGAGGCAATGCTGGCCGATGCCACCAACCGTCTGGCCGACGTGCTCGCGACCCTCGGCGTGATCGCGGGGCTGATCGGGGTTCGAATGGGACTCAGCTGGGCGGACTCTGTCGCCGCGCTCGTCGTGGCGGCGATCGTGGCTCGCGCGGCGGGGATGCTCGCGTGGCGGTCGGGCGACATCCTCATCGACCGCGCCCCCGCCGGAGCCGAGGACCAGCTACGGGACGCGATCCGCGGCGTCGACGGGGTTCGCGAGGTGCGCTCAGTGCGCGTGCGTCGCTCGGGTCCGAACCTGATCGGCGACGCCAGCATCGCCACAGGCCGGATGCTCTCGGTGGAGGCCGCGAGCGCCCTGGTCAAGGACGTGAAGGCCAGAGCCCGGCAGGTGGTTCCGCGCCTTGACCTCGCCGTTGCCGTGGAAGGCCAGGAGCAGCGCGGCGACCTCGTCGAGCGCATCCACGCGGCCGCGGCCCGCAACGGCGGGGTACGCGACCTCCACAACGTCACGGTGGAGCGCGAGGCTGATGGGTCGCTGCACCTCACCATGCACGCCAAGCTGCCGGGCGACGAGACCGTGGAGGAAGCTTCGAAGACGAGCCGCTCGCTGGAGGAGTCCATCCGCGCCGAGCTGCCCGACGTCACCCGCATCGACATCCACCTCGAGCCGATGGACCCCGACGTCGTTCCCGGCCAGGACGTCACCGCCCGCAACGCCCAGCTCGCCGCTCGCATGCGCACGGTGGTGGAGTCGCACCCCGAGGTGAAGCGCTGCCTGGACGTGGAGCTGAGCGACCGCCACGGCCGCATCCACGCGCACGTCGTGGCCGAGGTCGCGGGCGAGATCAGCCTCGAGCACGCGCACAGGATCGAGAGCGAGCTCGAGGAGATGATTCGACGCGAGATTCCGGAAACGCACGAGGTGGTGACACGCGTGACGGCATGAGGCCGGGCACCGCGGACGACCTGCCGCGGCTGATGCGCCTCTGGAAGGCCGAGGTCGCCGCGGGACGCCAGGACATGCTTCCCAACGAGAGGACCTTGCGGAGGATGCTCGCGCGCTTCGATTGGGAGGCGAAGTCGCGTGTGGTCGAAGACGACGGGCGGATGGTCGGATCCGTGCTGGTGATGAGCCGGCCGTCGCCCGACGGCATTCTCACCAACGTCTACGCGGCCGGCGAATCCGAGGTCTTCCTGGCGGCGGTCGAGTGGGGCGTGCGGCTCTCCCGCGCCGCGGGCGCATCGGTTGCGCAGGTGTTCGTCGGCAAGGGTCAGGGCGACGGCCTCGGTGCGATCGGGCTCACGCTTGTCCGGCCCTGGTTGCGGATGGATCGCAACCTCGACAGGTTGCCCGAGGTTGCAGCCGTGCCCGGCTACATGCTGGCCGACGCCACCACGGTGCCCGGCGGCTCCTGGGAGCGCATGTTCAACCGCACGTTCGCCGACCACTGGCGCTTTGCGCCGCGCGGCGAAGGCGAGATCATCGGCGACCACGCGCCCGAGCTGTGCCTGATGGCCCTGACCTCCACCGGCGGCTCGCCGTCGGGCATCACGATCGGCGAGGTCGAGGACTACGGCGACGATCCGAGGCCACAGCCCGTGGGCCTGGTGAGCTCGGTCGGGACGCTGCCCGAGCACCGCCGGCGGGGGCTCGCGACGTGGCTGGTGGTGGAGATGCTGCGGCGCCTTCGCGACGCGGGAGCGCGGTCTGCGTCCCTCTACGTCGACGGCCAGAGCCCGATGAAGGCGTACGACGTCTACCGAAAGATCGGCTTCGAGGTCGCGACGGAGGCCGAGGTCTGGGAAGCTACCTTTTCGTGAAAACCCGGGCCGTCCTCCTCGCGATTGCCTTCGGGCTCTCTGCCTGTCAGGCGCCGGCCCGCGAAGCCAGGACCATGAATCCCCTCCCGGTCCCCAAGCCTGCGCCCACCCTCTCCCAGGCAATCGCTCGCGCGACCGACCTCGGGCCGGCCAACGCGACGGTGACCGTCAGCCTGAACTTCGGCCTGCGAGAACCGGCGCCGGACGCGTTGCTCGTCGAGAAGGCCGTCGCCACTTTGGACGCGTCCGGCATGACCGCCGCGTGGAGGCCGCCTTCGAGCCTCATCGCCGCGGACGGGCCGGCGCCTGCGGCCGCGGCGCTGCTGCAGGTCCGGATCGAGGCCTTCCGCCAGGCAGACGGATCCACGTTCTATGCCGCCCTCGACCAGCCGCAACTTCCGACCGCGATCAAGGCGGTCGCCACCGACGTCAGCGGCCTGGACAGCTATCGCCGGGCGCACCGCTACGCGGTCCAGCCGGGTGGCCTGACCGCAAGCGACGTGCTGAGCTTTTACAACCTCAAGCCGCTCCGCGACGCCGGCCTCGACGGGACAGGCCAGACGATCGTCCTGCCGGAGATCGACGACTTCAACGTCAGCGACCTGAACGGCTTCGCTTCGAAGTTTGGGCTGCCGCCGTTTGGGCCCATCCTCACCGTCAGGCGCGATCCGAGCTGGGGCACTCCGCTGAAGCCGGAGGGCGAGACGGTCCTCGACCTCGAGATCGCCCACGAGGTGGCGCCCGGCGCAAAGCTCGTCGTCTACATGGCCGCCGACGACTTCGGCCACAGCGCACGTGCCTTTGACGCGATGGTGACCGAGCACCTCGGCTCGATCATCTCCGAGAGCCTCGGCTCGTGCGAGCCGGACACGCCGAGCGGAGTGCGCAACACGTACGCCGCGATCGAGGATCGCGCCGTGGCCCAGGGCATGTCGCACTTCGTCGCGAGCGGCGACGCCGGCGCTTTCACGTGCGGTCAGGACCAGGACCCAGCCGCGAGCTTTCCGTCCACCTTGCCCACGGTGACCGCCGTCGGAGGCACGACCGTGTTCGAGTCCCAGCAGGGTGTGTACTTCAAGGAATACGCCTGGGGCAGTCCCATCGACGAGAGCGGCGGCGGCGGCGGCGCGAGCGTCTTCTACAGCCTGCCCGACTACCAGAGGAAGGAGGCGCAATCGATGGGCCGGGGCCTGCGGCAGGTTCCCGACGTCGCCGCCAACGGCGATCCACTCACCGGCTTTCGCATCTTCTTCGGCGGTCGCGACGGTCAGATCGGGGGCACGTCCGCATCGACCCCTCTCTGGGCGGGAACCGTCGCGCTGATCAACCAGGACCTCAAGCAGAAGGGCTTGCGCGAGGTGGGCTTCGCGAACCCCGCCCTGTACTGGATGGGCGAGAACTCGGACAAGCTCGACCCGAAGCCGTTCCACGACGTTACCGCGGGCAACAACCTCGGCTACCGCGCGGCGCCCGGCTGGGACTTCGCGACCGGCTGGGGAAGCATGGACGGGGCCGCGCTCGACGCTGCGTGGATCCGGTACATCAAGAGCGGCGGCGGGTGATCCAAAGAGGAGCGGATCGTCGCACCGGCCGGGGCCGCCGCGCGGGAGAGCGAGGCGCGCTGTCGCTCGAGGGCCCGCCGCTCGTGACGTGTCCCCATTGCGGTTCGTCGGTTCCGTCGGGAGAGTTCTGCGGGCACTGCGGCGCGCACCTGAGCATCGGCAGCGCCCGCAGGACGCACGCCTATACCGCCGTCCCCTCCGAGCGTGTCGCGCACCTGTCGATCATCTCGACGCTTTTTCCGCATCTGCCGCACCGCCGCAGCGGTCCGTTTCGGGTGGCGCTGGTCGCGGCCGGGGCGCTGGTCGTGATGCTCGCGGCGTTGCACCTCTTCGCGCCGGCGACCGTCGCCGCGGTGCTGGTGCTCCCCGTCCTCTACCTGATGTACCTCTACGAGGTGGAGATCTACGAGACCGAGCCGTGGCTCGTCATCGGCGCGACGATGGTCGCCGGCGCGCTGCTCGGGCTGGTGTTCGCCAACATCACCGGCGTCGCGCTCTCGCAGCTCGTGCTGACCGGCGATCGCGACACGGCGTTCGTGCTCGCGGGGGTCGTCATCCCGGTCGTGTCCCAGGTGCTCATGCTTGCCGGCCCATTGTTCATCTACCTGGCGCGGGACCGTTTCCGGGAGCCGCTCGACGGCCTGGCGTTTGGAGCGGCCTCCGCCCTGGGCTTCACGCTCGCGAGCTCATTGATCCATTTCTGGCCGCTGCTGACGGGACCGCTCGTGGCCGAAGGTTCGCCGCTCGACTGGGCGGTGCGCCTCGCGCGCGCGGGCCTGCTCCTGTCGCTGATCAACGCGTGCACCACGGCAGCGGTCGCGGCGTCGATCTGGCTGCATCGCTATGACCGGCGCCGGAGCACACGGCCGTGGCACTCGAGCATCCTGGCTGCCCTCCTGGTCGCGTTCGGCGTCCAGGTGGCCCTGGGTGCGATCTCGTTTTTCGTCGACGATCTCGTCGTGAACGTCGCGATCTTCGCCATCGTCGCGGGGTTGCTCCTCCTCTATCTGCGACTGGTGATCCACGACGCGCTCCTCGTCGAAGGCGCGGTTCACGAGATCGGACCCGACTCTCCGTGTCCCGAGTGTCACCGCGTCGTACCGACCATGCGGTTCTGCCCGGCCTGCGGCGCCGCGCGAGCCGCGGCCCCGAAGCAAACTCGCCGCCGACTGGCCGGCGGCCTGTGATGGCGGTTGCGATTCCGACCAGGTACTGCGGCAGGTGCGGTGCGCCTCTCGCGCCCGGCGCGGGCTTCTGCGGCAGGTGCGGGACGCCGGTGCTGATGCAGGCGGCGCCGCCGCCGCCGGCTTACAGGTACGCGCCGGCGCCTCCGGCCTACCCGACGGCGGGCCAGGCGAGGCTTGGCGGCGTCCTGATCGCGGGCGGGCTGATCCTGGTCCTGCTGGTCGTGGGGCTCGTGGTCGGCGGCATCGCTGTGTCGCAGATCGGGCGTGGCGGTCCTACGACCTGCACGGTGAACTGCCCTCCGAAATTCGTCGCACCCCTGCCCGAGCAGGCGTCCTTCACCAGCACCGCGTACAAGTTCCAGGTCAACTATTCCTCGCGCTGGACGGTCCGCGACCAGAACGCCGCCGGCGTCACCCTCGGCACCCGTGTCGGGCTGGTGCAGGTGACCGGCTCGAAGGGGCCGTCGCCGGAGCAGGCGCTGCAGGCGACCATCTCCGCGCTGCCGACCTCGAAGTGGCAGGACGTCACGCCCCTGCACGGGCTCCGCGGCGCGCGCATCGGCGATGTGGACGGCGTGGGCGAGATCTACTCGGCAAACCTCGTCGGCTCGTCGCAGACCGCGGCCAAGGTGCGCATCGCCGTCATCGCCGCCGCCAAAGGTGGGGTCACGGTCGTGGTCCTCGCGTCCGACCCCGCCGACCCCAAGGGCTCGCCCAACGGCTTCCCGGAGGGGCAGGAGGTCGACTACCTCTGCACGGAGTTCGTCTGGGGAAGCTAGACGCGTTCGAGGGCTAAGCGCGCTCCGAAGCCAAGCAGCACCACGCCCGTGATCCGCTGCATCCACTGGCGCACGCGCGGGGTGGTGATCAAGTCCCGCAGTCGGGTCACGAACAGCCCGTACAGGTTCATCCATATCCAGCCGATGACGGCGAAGACCACCCCCAGCTCCAGCAGCCGTGGAAGCACCGCCTGCCCCGCGACCACGAACTGAGGAAGGAACGTGACGAAGAAGACGCCGAGCTTCGGGTTGCTGATCGCGGAGAGAAATCCCTGCCTGAAGACCGCGTGCGCAGGCGCTGCCGAAGGCGTTCCGGCAAGCAGGTCGGCCGGCCGCGACCTCGACTCGATCAGCGTCCGCAGGCCCAGATACGCGAGGTAGCACGCGCCGACGATCTTCAGCGCGAGCAGCACCTCGCCGGATGTGCGCAGGAGCGCTGACAAGCCCACCGCCGTGGCCGTCACCCAGAACACAAGGGCAAGGGCGATGCCGCTCGTCGTGAGCACCACGCCGCGCCGTCCGTGCGCGAGCGCGTTCTTCGTCACGACCGCCATGTCAGGTCCCGGCGTCACCGCGAGCAGAAGAGAGACGCCGGCGAAGGCGATGAGGCTGGTGTCGATCATGCGATGTCGGGAAGGTCGAACGAGATCTCGTACACGCCTCCAACCAGCTTGGCCTGGTGGATCCAGCCCATGTTGCGCAGCAGGCCCAGCATCTCCCGGTTCTCGGGGAGGACGATCAACTGGAACGTCTTGATGCTGTGGATGCGGGCGACGCGCGCCAGCTCGGCGAGGAGCACGCTGCCGAGGCCTCGGCGCTGGAATTCGTCGATCACGGCGACGGCGACTTCCGCCATTTCGGTGTCACGCGCCCGGTCGTACCTGGCCACACCCACGATCCTCTCCTTCGAAGCGGGCTTGTGGGTGGTGGCCACCAGGGCGAACCGGTCGTTGTAGTCGACCACCGCGAGCCGGTGGGCGAGGGCGTCGGACATGCGCTTGATGGGGGAGAAGAACCTGAAGTAGACCGTTCGCTCGGACATCGACGCGACCGCCTCATGGAGCAGCGGCTCGTCCTCGGCGGCGATGGGGCGAAGGTGAACCTTCGATCCATCCCTGAGCTCGATGACCCGGGATTCGAAACCGGTCGCGACCACGCCCACCAATAGTGACCGAAGGGCCGGCGCCGCGGCGCCGGCC
>VBJE01000271.1 GCA_005879675.1 Chloroflexota bacterium | reverse complement strand
AGCCAAGGTGATCCGCCCGCCGGTAGAAGCCAACTCGGGACTCGCCGCCGTCCTGCGCGGCGTGATCGCCGATTTTCAGCATGCGTCCGGCGCCGATATCGTCTCCATCTTCCTGTACGAGGAGTCGACCCACACCTACTTCGCCCCCTTCGCCACCGGCCAACCCCAGGAGAGCCTGCTCGACTCGCTCACCGACATGCATGAGCAGCTCACACGCTACCTCGCCGACGAGAAGCAGGGCAAGGTGCCCGACGAGCTCGGCGTGCACCAGTACGGGTCCACGGTCTGGCTCACGATCACGCGCCAGCGCCTGGTCGCTCGGAACGCGCCGGCGGAGATCGACTCCACCTTCATCCGCCGCTACCAGGTCCAGACAACCCTGGGGCTGCCGCTGCTCGTCGGGGACCGCCTGCTCGGCCTGATCTACCTGAACTACCGCAACAAGGAGAAGGCGCCCGACGACGGCCACCTGCGCGAGCTCGAACGGCGCGCGGCGACGGCCGCCTCGCTGATCAAGGGAGCGCTCGAGGGCGCCGAGCGCGCGGCGCTGGACGGCCTGTCACGGCTGACGACCCTGCTGACGGCGCCTGTGGGCGACGCCCGGACCAACGCCAAGGAGCTGCGCCGCCTGCTCTCGATCGCGCTCGCCGACCTGTTGATGGCGAGCAACCTCGACGGCGCGGCGATCTATCAGTTCGCCCACCAGCGCTCGCACCTCGAGCTCGTCACCGCGCACCTGCGCATCGCAGCTCCGACGCGCGTCGACCGCGCCGACGCCACGGTCGGGTGGGAGAGCGCGATCACAAAGACAGTCGGCGAGGCCACCGCGGAGGCGGACCTCCACCCCGTCGCCACCTACGCCCTCGGCCAGCCCGCTGAGCCGCACGGGTATCTCGTCCTCATGAGCCGCGACCGTCTGGCCACCGTGCGCCGCGCGCCGGCGACCGACGAGATGCTGAAGGCCGGCGCCCAGCTCATCGGCGGCGCGCTCGCCTCGCAGCGACTGATCGCTGAGCTCGAGGGCTCGAACCGCCTGCTGAGCGCGCTCGGCGACATGACCGCCGCGATGCTCAAGCCCGGCGCGTCGCGGCACCAGGTCATCGACGCGGTCGCCGGTCACCTGACCGACTCGGAGGTTCCCGAGTTCGACTTCAACTTCGCCACCATCTACCTGCTCGACCAGCGCGACGACGGCACGACCCTCGTGCGCATGGCCGCCGGCGCCGCGACCGCTGCGGCGATCGAGCTCGGCTCCTCCCCGCACAGCGGAAAAAAGGTGCCGCGCTGGGCCCTCGACGAGGACCGCGTGCTCGCCGAGGACGACGTCCTCGTCCACGTCGCCCGGAGCTGGCAGTCGGTGATCGTCGGTCCGATGCCCGCGGGCGAGCACGCCGACGTGATCTCGGGCGGCGTGCCCGTCGCCTCCACCTGGACCGAGGTGCCGGTGGTCTACAGCAACGGGATGGTCAAGGGGACCGTGCTCGCGTGCCTGATCGGCGAGAAGGCGCACGCCGGCGACGAGGCACCGTTCACGCTGGCGGGCGAGGTCTTCGAGCGCGGCGGGCACAAAGACCTCGTGCGCATCTTCGTGCCCTTCGGCAGCGACGCCGCCAATCGCGCCACGGGGGCGCTGGAGGTCGGCTACCACCGCTCCGACCAGCGACGCCCCGACTGGAGACAGGTCGAGGCCCTGCGCGCGGCCGCGGGCCAGCTCGCGGTGGCGGTCGAGACGGCGCGGCTGTACGAGGAGGCGCAGCGGCACGCCGAGCAGCTCGAGCTGGTGGCGGACGTGAGCAAGGCGATCGCGAGCTCGATCGACCTCGACCAGACGCTGACCCTCGTCGCGCACAACATGGCGCGGCTGGTCGACGCGTCGCTGTGCCAGATCGCGCTGTACGAAGAGGACCGCGAGGGGTGGTACGGCGCCGCGGCATCGGACCTCGAGGACCTGTGGCGCCGCCAGCATGGAGAGCGCTCCGAGCATTCCTTCCTGTTCGACGTGCTCGACCGCGAGCAGCCGGTCCTGATCGAGGACACATCCGCCGGCACGGCCGTCGACCCCGCCTACGTGCGCACGTTCGGCGTGCGGTCGCTGATGGCGCTGCCGCTGATCGCCGACGAGCAGGCCATCGGGGCGGCGGTGCTCGCCGAGCGAACCCGCAACCGCAGCTTCAGGCCCGAGGAGGTCCAGCGCGCGCAGGCGCTGGCGGTGCAGGCGGCCGTGGCGATCAAGAACGCGCGCCTCCACGCCCTCGCCGAAGAGGAGCGGCACCTGCAGAAGGACTTCGTCCTCATCGGTTTCGGACAGTGGGGCCAGAAGGCGTACCAGCACCTGCTGACGCTCAAGCAGTTCTTCAACTTCCGCACCCACGTCGTCGAGCAGGACTCGCCGGGCGCGCGCGACCGGCTGGGCGTGAAGGAAGAGGAGGTCCGGACGCACGGCGATTCCTTCTACTGGGACAGCCACTCCTCGCCCGCCCGCGACCAGCTCGAGCGCGAGCTGGAGTCGAGCTCCTACGTCATCACCTACATCGCCACGCCCGCCGCCACGCACCTACCGACCCTTGCGCGTTACTACGACCTGAGCGACGTCGTCCTGATCGAGAAGCCGCTGGGCGCGCCGCCGGATGAGTACCGCAAGTTCCTCGACACCGCGCCCGGCGGCGTGGAGATCGTGGCCGCCGACCACTACTACTTCAAGTTGGAGGTGCGACTCCTGGGCATGCTCCTGACCGAGGAGCGGACGCTGCGCAACTTCCTGGACAGCGTGGAGGAGATCCGGATCGAGATCCTCGAGGAGCAGCCGCTGACCGGCGCGGCGGCGGACATCGGCGTCATCGCGGACCTGATCCCGCACGCCTTCGCCATCATCTCCCTGCTCACGCCCATCGACCGGATCCGGCTCGACGACGAAGCGCCGCTGCTGATCGGCCGGCACGAGGGCCTGACGGGGCAACGCGAGAGCTACGCGCGCATGAACGCGCGCTTCGACTACCAGGGCCGTCCCGTGCGACTGGTGATCGACGTCGGCAAGGGCGCGGAGAACGCGAAGTGGATCAAGCTCAGCGGCGAGAAGCGATCGGCCGGGCGCAGCCCCAGCTACAAGTTCGACTTCGGCAAGGGCGAGGCGATCGACGGCACGCAGGCGACCGTGCGCGCGGCGGTCAGGCGCATCCGCGAGCCTGGCGTGCCGGACAACGCGCACCTCAACATGCTTCGCCACGTGATCGAGAAGAGGCACCCGGCAGTCGGCATCCTTTCCATCCGCGAGGCGATCCGCGCCAACCAGCGTGTGCGGGACCTGGAGGCGATGGCGGTGGAGCTGCTCGCGCGCAACGAGTCGACCGCCTACCCGCTGGGATCGCGACCCGCATTCGAAGCGTCGGCAAAAACAACCGCGATCACCGGCGCGAATTAGCCGCCGATAACCGACACTCCCGCGCCGATGATTTCGGCCGGGCAGCTGATCTCCGAGCGCGTGATGCTCAAGCGCGACCGTTTCTTCGCGGTCTCGGCGCGCGACGGATCGATCCGGCCGGGCGAGTTCCTGGGCGACGGCCTGTGGGACGGGGACACGCGGATCCTGTCGCTGCTCCGCGTCCTGGTCAACGGTGTCGAGCCGCGGGCCGTGGGGTTCGAGACCGACGACGCGTCAGCGACCTTCGCGGCGGAGGCGGACGGCGTGCACGTGACGCGGGTGCGGTTCGTCGAGTCAGGCCTGCACGAGCGGATCACCGTCGAGAATCGCGGCGGCGCGGTCGTCGACGCCGTGCTCGAGGTCGAGGTGGCGGCCGACTTCGCCGCGATGCTGGGAATCCGCGGCGCGGTGCCCGAGCTGGCGAGCCCGGTGCCGGCGCCCGCCATCAGGACCGTGGATGGCGTTCGCTTTGCCGGCATCAAGCCCACCCGCGTGATCACGTTTCCCGAGGGCCTGACGCACCAGCTGCGGCTTCGACCCGGCGAAGAGTTCGCGCTGCGACTCGACGTCGTCCCCGAGACCGATCGGCCGGTCGTCGACTTCGTCGCCGGGCTGGACGAGGCGAAAGAGACATACGAGCGTTGGTCGGCGGACTGCATGTCCGTGCGCACCGACAACCCGGCGGTGAACGCGCTGCTCGACCAGGCGATCGACGACCTCCGGATGCTCAGCAACCGCTACGACACCGGCATCTTCCCGACCGCGGGCATGCCCTGGTACGCCGTCCCCTTCGGCCGCGACACGCTGATCAGCTCGATCCTGCTGCTGCACGTCAACCCTGACCTCGCGCGCGGCGTCCTGCGCTACCTGGCGAAGCACCAGGGGACGAGGGTCGACGAGGGCAGCGAGGAGCAGCCCGGCAAGATCCTGCACGAGGTGCGCGACGGCGAGGTCGTGGAGCGGGGCCTGTGGCCGCACATCCTCTACGGCACGGTAGACGCGACGTCGCTGTTCCTGTGCGCGCTGACCGAGACCGAGGACTGGACGCACGACCACCGGTTCGCCGACGAGCTGTGGCCCGCCGCGGAGGCGGCACTCAACTGGTGCATGAGGTATGGCGACTCGGACGGAGACGGCTACGTCGAGTACCTCGGCGGACGCGCGCGCAACCAGGGCTGGAAGGACTCCGACGGCTCCCTGACCAACACCGACGGCACCGAGGCTTCCCGCCCGGCCGCGCTGTGCGAGGTCCAGGCGTACCTGCACCGCGGGCTCGTCGGCATGTCGCGTCGCAAGCCCTCCCTGCGCGCCCATGCCGCCGAGCTCAAGCGCCGCTTCAACCACGACTTCTGGATGCCGGACGAGAAGTACATCGCCCAGGGACTGGACGGCTCAAAGCTCCAGGTCCGGGCGGTGACGTCCAACCCTGGCCACTGCCTGTGGATGCGGATCGTCGAACGCACCAAGGCGGCGCACGTCGCCCGCCGGCTGGTGGCACCCGACATGTTCACGGGTTGGGGAATCCGCACCCTGTCGGGTCGGGCCGTCAATTTCGACCCGTGCAGCTACCACAACGGCTCGGTGTGGCCGTTCGACTCCGCCCTGGCGGTCGCCGGCCTGCGCCAGTACGGCTACGCCGTCGAGGCGGAGCGCATCGCCCGCGGGCTGATCGAGGCGTCGATCGCGTTTCCCCTGCATCGCCCGCCGGAGCTTTTCTGCGGCGACGTTCGCGGCCCAGGCGAGGGACCGAAGGAGTACTGGAACACCTGCACGCCGCAGCTGTGGTCGGCGGCGGCGATGTTCACGTGCGTCTCCTCCATCCTGGGCCTCGATGCCGACCCCCGCCGCAAAACACTGCGCGTGGCGCCGATCGAGACCGGCCTGTGGAAGCGGATCGAGGTGAATGGTCTGCATTTCGCGGGCCAGCGGGTGGACTTCACGGTCGAGGGCACGACGGTCAAGGCGGGGCGCCTCGCCAACGGGGTGCGCATCGAGTCTCGGGCAAGACTCAGCTGAGAGGGGGCTCGTCGTACCGAGCCTGCTCGATCGCGCGCTCGTACACGTTCAGGTAGCCGTCCGCCATCCTGGCAGGCCCGAAGCGCCTCGCCGCGACCTCGGCGCAGCGCGCGAGGTCGATCTTGTCGATGTCGCGGAACGCGGCCACCATGCCGTCCACGTCTTTGACGAGAAATCCGGTGACGCCCGGCTCGACCAGCTCAGGGGCCGCGCCGTGAGCGAACGCGATCACCGGCGTGCCGCTCACCATCGCCTCCACCATGGCCAGGCCGAACGGCTCCTCCCACTGGATCGGGAACACCATCGCCTTCGCTTTCGCAAGCAGCGCGGCCTTCTCCTTGCCCTGGACGTTCTCGCGCCATGTCACGTGACCGTCCAGGTTCGGCTTGATCTTCTCCTCGAAGTACCGGATGGCGTTCCGGTCGACCTTGCCCGCAAGCACCAGGGGAACGTTGAGGCGCCTGGCGACCTCGATGGCGATGTGCTGGCCCTTGTCAGGGGTTATGCGGGCCAGGTCGACGATGTAGTTCTCCTTCTCTTCGGGCTTCGTGATGGGCGTGTACTCGCCGGGGTCGACGGCGTTGTGCACCACCGCGCGCCACTCCACGTGCGCGACCATCGCCTGCTGCGCGCGGCTGATGGCGACGAGATTCACCTGGCGCGCGACGCTGCGGAGGAAATCGCCCTCGGCCTCGCTCAGCGCACCGTGCAGGGTCGCCACCAGCGGCGCCTGCAGCCGGGCCTGGGCGCCGACCAGAATGCCGGTCAGGCCGCTGTTGTCGTGGATGACGTCGAAGGAGCGCCGGCGCACGGTTTCGTAGGCGCGATAGAGGAAGAGATCCTGCCTGGCCTCCTGGTCCCGGGTGCCGAGCTGGGCGGTCCAGCTTTCAGGAGCCAGCGCGACCGCCTCGAACGGACCCCTCGACCCCTGCCTTCCCAGCACCGTGACCCTGTGAGCACGCTTCGTCAGCTCGCGCGCGAGGTTGTAGGCCATGAGCTCGATGCCGCCGTATCCGCCCGGCGGAACTGGATACCACGGGCTGACGATGAGCGCGATCCGCCTACCTTCCACATGGATAGAACCGTTGAGGTTCGTGGATACGCGGGAACGCCCGTTGTGAGCGATGTACCCGCGGCTAGTCGGCTGCGATCTCCAGCCAGGGAGGCACTCCGCGCACGATCTCCAAGCCGTCCGCCTCGGCGTCCACCATGTGCTGCCCGTCCGGCTTCCTCTCCACCGCGATCCTCACCTCGTGCTTCCCCAGCCGCAGCTTCCTCAGCTCGAGCCGCGAGCACCACGCCGGCAGGGCCGGGTCCAGGTAGACCCTCTCCGCAGGCAGGTCAGGCTCCAGGCCCAGCAGCAAGCGCACCATGTGCAGCACCGAGCCCGCCGCCCACGCCTGCGGCACGTTGGCCATCCGGTACGGCACCGGGACCGCGAACTCGCTCTTGGGCAGGCCGGCAAAAAGCTCCGGCATCTGGATGTCCTCGAAGCACATCACCGCCGCGAGCAACCCGTCGAGGATCGCCCACGCCTCCTCCGCCAACCCGTAGCGCCGCAAGCCCGCGGCCGCGATCACGCTGTCGTGCGGCCACACCGACCCACGCTGGTAGGAGTGCGGGTCGTAA
This sequence comes from Chloroflexota bacterium, assembly GCA_005879675.1. GTDB lineage: Bacteria > Chloroflexota > Dormibacteria > Dormibacterales > Dormibacteraceae > 40CM-4-65-16. The sequence continues at coordinate 2,151 of VBJE01000271.1, read as the reverse complement.
GACGGGTGGTGGTCCGACAGCACGCGCAGCCCCCAGCCCGTGAACAGGTCTGGCTGCATCAGCCGGCGTCCCGCGGCGCGACCCCTCTCCTCGTCCAGGATCCCCATCCACAGGCAGTGCCCCGAGTTGGAGACCACCGTCGGGACTGGCCGCTTGTTGCCGTCGAGCAGGAACGCGAGCTCGCCCGCATCCTCGAGCCAGAAGGTTTCGATGAACCTGCGCCGCAGCGCCGCAGCCTCGCTGCGCAACCGCGTCGCCCGCGCCGCGTCGCCCCAGGCCTCGAACAACGGCGCGATCCGGGTCTTGGCGCCATACACGTAGGCCTGCATCTCCGACGTGCCGTGAGGCAGGTCGGGGAACGCGCCGGTCTCGTCGAGGACGCCGTCGTGGGCATCGCGCCAGGACTGGTTGCGGTAGCCCCGCGGGGTGCGCGGCGCGTACTCCTGGAACCCGTCGCCGTCGCGGTCGCCATGGCGGTCGACCCAGTCGAGGCAACGCTCGGCCGCGGAGCGATACGGCTCCAGCCCCCGGGCGTCGCCCGTCCAGCGGAAGCTCTCCGCCAGCAGCAGCAGATATAAAGGTGTGGCGTCGGCCGTGCCGTAGTAAGGACGGTGCGGCACGAGCCCGAAGTGCGCCCACTCGCCCACGCGCAGCTCGTGCGGGATCTTCCCCGGCTCGGCGTCCCGCTCCGGGTCATCGACGTCGGATTGCCAGCGGGCCAGGTTCTCCAGCGTGCCCATCGCCACCGCGGGCTGGGCGACCATCGCCTGCATCGATGCGATCAGGGAGTCTCGGCCGAACAGCGCCATGAACCACGGCAGGCCCGCGGCGGGCATCCAGCGATCGGAAGAGGCCTCCTGCTCATGCAGGCGCAGCGCCGCGAAGTCCTCGATCGCGCGCTCGTACGCGAACCGCAGGCGGATGTCCGCCGGCTCGATCTGCGCGACCGACGTCTGCCAGGCTCGCGCCTGGCGCATCGGGTCTTCCTCCCCCGCGTCGAAAGCGCACCGCACGGCCAGGTCGGGCAGGTCGTCGTCGGAGGTGAGGAGGTCGTACTGCAGGCAGAGCTTCCACTCCTCCCCGGGGACGAGGTCGGCCGGGATGCGCAGCGCGCCGTTCGCGTAGGTGATGCCCGCGCCCGGGGTGAGCGCACGCACGAGGCAGCGGCGGACGAAATCCTGGTTCTGATAGCGCGACTCCAGGCTTGCCGGCCCCACCCACCAGGTGTTCAGGTCGGCCCGCCTCTGCCACGAGCGGAACCGCACCTCGAACAGGTCGGCGAAGTCGCTCTCGAGCGCGATCTCGAGCAGGACCGTGACCGGCGCTCGCGCGTACGTGTGCAGCGTCAGGTCCTCATGCATCCGGTGGAGGCTGATGAGGCGGTCGACTGTGATCGCGACGCGCGCCTCGCGCATGTCCCCGCCGGGCCCGGCGATGCTGTCGGTGACCAGGTGCCACCTCGCGTGGCGAAACGAGAGCCGCACAGAGGCGACGGACTCCGGGCGCTTGCCGTTGAGGCGCAGCTCGTGACGCGAGACAAAGCGGGTGTCGGAGGCGTAAAGGCCGTAATCCCCTTGAACTCCGTGTGGTATGGCCCCCTGCTGGTCGGTGACGAGAAACGTCGCGCCGTGGTTGATCTTCACGGACGGATGCGGATGGACCGCGGTGATCAACGTCCGCCATGCCGCCATACGCGTCTGGCCGTCGGCCACCAAACGCGCCGGGATGACGGAGCGCGCCGACCTGTTGCGCGTCACTCTTTCACGCGGGCTCATGGAGGGGCACGACCTACGTTAGGCGCGTCGGGAAGGCGCCCGCAAACACCTCGCCGCCTTAAGGCCGCCTGAAGGGCGGCTTGACTTTCGAACCTGGGCTGCCTCAAAGTAGTCCGACCTGTGAAGACGGCCGTGGACACGGCCGCCGATTCGAGCGCTCAGCCGCTGGAGGCGAAATGGGGTGGGTGTGACCTGTGCCCTGGCTCTGTGTGGCTCCGTCTCATCCGTTGAGCTCGGACGCCGGCAATACGTAACGAGGGGAAGTTGAAGATGGGGAAACGTGGTTGGCGTGCGCTGAGCGCACTCGTGGTTACTCTCGCCCTGGCCGTCAGTGGAGCGGGCCCCGGCTTCGCGGCCACGCCAGGCCCGGGCGGAT
>VBJE01000392.1 GCA_005879675.1 Chloroflexota bacterium | reverse complement strand
CGCAACGACGAGCCGGAGAAGGCCTGCCGCCCGTTCGACATCGGACGCGACGGCTTCGTCATGGGCGAGGGCTCGGTGATGTTCCTGCTCGAGGACATGGATCACGCGAAGGCGCGCGGCGCGCGCATCCTCGCCGAGATCGCCGGTTACGGCGCCAGCGCCGACATGTACCACTTCACCGCCCCGCAGCCGGAAGGCAAGGGCGCGATGCGGGCCATGCGGAAAGCGCTCGAGACGAGCGGGGTCGACCCCAAGGAGGTCGGCTATGTGAATGCGCACGGCACCTCGACCAAGCTCGGCGACGTCGCCGAGACCAGGGCCATCAAGGCGGTGTTCGGCGACCACGCGCGCGAGCTGGCCGTGAGCTCGACCAAGTCGGTCCATGGACACCTGCTCGGAGCCGCCGGGGCGATCGAGGCCGCGGCGTGCGTTCTCGCGCTCGACCGCGGGCTTCTCCCGCACGTGCCGAACAAAGCCCGCAAGGCTTCCGACATTCGTGTCGCGATCTCCAACTCGTTTGGATTTGGCGGACACAACGCGACCCTCGTCATCAAAAAAGCGCCTTCGGGCAGCAACTAAGGAGGCCCTATGGCAACCCAGCTCGACTTCAAGGAACTTCAGGAGCTCTCGGCCGAGATCCTCGGCATCGAGGCGGATCAGATACAGATGGACAAGAGCTTCCAGCGCGATCTAGCCGCGGACTCGCTCGACCTCGTCGAGCTGATCGCCGCCATCGAGGACAAGTACGACGTGGAGCTCCCCGAAGAGGAGCTCGAGAAGATGAAGGTCATCGCCGACCTCTGGAAATTCCTCGAGGAAAAGACCGCCGAGCGTCTGGAGGCCTAGCTCGATGGCGATCACCACGAACTACCGCACGCGGTCGGACGCGGTTCCTCTCCGTTCGTTCAAGACCAAAGGCAGGCCGAGCG
>VBJE01000270.1 GCA_005879675.1 Chloroflexota bacterium | reverse complement strand
ACGACGACTTCAAGAACGCCGACGTGGCGCTCATCGTCGGCGCCAATGACGTCGTCAACCCCGCCGCTCGCAGCACGCCTGGGAGCCCGATCTACGGCATGCCGATCTTGAACGCGGACCAGGCGAAGAACATCATCTTCATGAAGCGGTCGATGCGGCCGGGCTTTGCGGGCATCGACAACGAGCTGATGTTCGGGCCGAACACTGTGATGTTCTTCGGCGACGCCAAGGACTCCCTGACCAAGTTGGTCGCGGCCGTCAAGGCAGCCTGACCTCGGAGAGCACAGAGCTGCAGGCCGGATTCATTCCGGCCGCCCCCGGGCGTACTTCTTCGTCGCCCAAGTGTCATATGGGGGAGGAGGGGTCGGCCAGGGGAGGACACTCCGTCCTCCCCTGGCATCAAACAAGACGAGGCTCCTGCCAAGCGGTAGGAGCCTCGCGCCGCGAAGAGGGTGTGGTGAACAAAATGCTATGCCCGGGCCCTACTTATTGTTAGTGGGCCGGCCACAAATAACCCCCTAAGCCGTTGTCGCAATTGAGGGGTCGGCTGACGGCCACCCGGGAAATTCTCAGGAGTCCCTGAGCTTGACCACCCGCTCCAGGTCTTTGGTGCTGAAGGGATGGGCCAGGCGGAGCACGAAGTGCTGCAGCCCGGCCTGGAGCCACCCCTCGATCTCGCCGGCGCTCAGGTTGCCGACATTGGCCGTCCGCTCGATCTCCTTGGGGTCGCGTCCGATCCGCCCGCACCACTCGTCGAGGATGGCCGACTTGCGCGCGAACTGGTCGACGGTGCCGATCGTGTTCCACATCTGCGCGTGCTCGGCCACCAGCCGCAGCATCACCTTCTCGCCGCCTCCGGCGATGAGGATGGGCATGGGCCCGGCGGGTCCGGGTCGGAGCCTTTCGATCCTTTGCTTGATCCGCGGCAGCGCCTCGCGGAGCGTGCGCACGCGGTCGCGCGCCTCGCCGAACTCGTAGCCGTACTCGTCGTAGTCGCGCTCGAACCAGCCGGCGCCGATGCCGAACACGAGACGGCCTCCGGAAAGCTGGTCCACGGTCGCGGCGATGGTCGCCAGCAGGTCGGGGTTGCGGTAACCGATGCACGTCACCATCGGCCCGATCTGGGGCGCCCTCGTGTCGAGGGCCGCGGCGGCGAGCAGCGACCAGCACTCGAAATGATTGCCGTTGGCGTTGCCGTAGAGCGGAAAGAAGTGATCCCAGAACCAGATGCTGTCGACCCCGAGCTCGTCGGCACGGCGCCACGCGTCGCGGAGCTGCTGGATCGTGCATTGCTGTGGGTGGATCGTGACGCCGACTTTGAACGGCCGAGTCGCGGACATTGCCTGTGAGATTATCGGGAGTCCATGGTTGGCGAATTGGTGCCCGTTGCCGTCGATCCCGAGCGCGCGGACCGCGATTTCTGGTCGCGCTTTCATGTCCTGCGCCGGATGCGCCACGCGGAATTGCATCCCGACGACCCCGTCGAACCTGACGACGTCGCCGAGGCGCGGATGAAAAGGCCGAATCCGTTCGACAACCATTACTACTCCGAGGTCGTGCGCGAGGGGGTCATGCTGGGCTGGTTCTCGGGCGAGAACGCGAGCCCCGCCAATCCCGAGTACGAGACCAACAAGCACCTGCTGTGGGGCGATATCTACGTGAGGCCGGAGAACCGCCGCCGCGGGCTCGCAACTCGATTGTTGCCGGTGATCGCGCAGCTCATGGACCGGCAAGGCTCGACCGTCCTCGGCCTGAGCGCCCACAGCGAAACGGGCCACGCCTTCCTCAAATGGCTGGGCTCGACGGCGAAGCTCTCCGAGGTCGAGAGCCGGCTCAGGCTGTCTGAGGTCGACTGGCCGATGATGGAGCGCTGGGTCGAGGAGGGGGCGAAGCGCTCACCTCAGACTCGCCTCGACATCCACGACGGCCCCCTGCCCGAGGAGTTGTTGCCCGTGTTCGCCGAGCAGCGCACCGCGCTGCTCAACACCATCCCGTTCGAGGACCTCGACATCGGCAAGATCGTCGTCACCCCGGAGCGGATCCGCGATTACTACGAGCAGGCCGCTGCCACCGGCGTCGTCATGCACGACGCGATCGCGTGGGAGCCGGATGGCACGATCTCGGCCATGACCGATGTGTCGTGGGCGGCCTACCGGCGCACGCTGATCGAGCAGCAGTTCACCGGGGTGCGCCCGGACGCGAGGGGTCGTGGGTTGGGCAAGTGGATCAAGGCGGCGATGGTGCTGCACATCCGCGGGCTCTACCCGGACGCGGAGTGGATCACAACGGGCAACGCCGGCTCGAACGCGCCCATGCTCAAGATCAACCGGACCATGGGCTTCAAGGCCTACCGGACGAGCGTGGACTACCAGATGTCGCGCGATCAGCTCGGCGCGCGGATTGCTGAGTTAAGCCCCTCTCCATGACCCTTTCCCCGAAGGGGAGAGAGAACTAGGAGCTGCGGCTCCTCTGCACGCTGCGCACGAGCAGGATCACGCCGACCAGGATCAGGAGGAGAGGCAGAGCCGCCTTGCCGAACGGCCCGAACGCGTCCCGGCCGCTGATGCCGAGGATCGACTCGAAGAGAACGAAGCCGATCAGGAAGATCATGAACCCGACGAACAGCAGGGTGCGTCCGCTGTGCAGGGCGCCCTGGTCGCGGTCGCGCAGCGCCTGCAGGTACATGCCGAGGCCAAGACCGAAGGGGACCACGAGCGACCAGCCGTACGCCCACACCGGCCAGTCGCCGGTGCTGTTCGCATAGGCGAGCACCACGCCCAGCATGGTCACGATGCCGCCGGGGATGGTCGCCACCGCGCCCAGGCTGAGGAAACCGGCGACCATCAATGTGAGCCCGGGGATGATGATGAAGAGCGGCCAGCCGCTCTCGCTGAGGTCGACGCCTGTCATCACCACGACCAGGGCGAAGATGCCGATGACCACGAGCACGATTCCGATCGCGGTGCTCGAACCGCCGCGCCGCGGGCGCGCCGGCTCGGTGGACGACCTCACGTAAGGGGGCGGAGCCGAGACAGGCTCGGCGTTGACCGCGTAGGGCCTTGCTTCCTCAGTCGCCGGCGGCGACTCCGGGCTGGTGTCTTCGGTGGGGGTGAGGGAGGTGCCGGCCTCGGTCGGCTCCGGCGACCACTCCGGCTCGGGCTCCTCGGCAGTCGCCTCGTCCGCCTCCACCTTCTTGCCGGCGAAGATGTCCGGGCTGCCCGCCAGCAGGTCGGGCGTGACGTGGACCATATCGTCCTTGGCGGACGTGTCGTCGCTGGACTCGTCGGGATCGGGCCTCGAGGCGCGCTTTCGCTTGCTCATCGGACGAAAAGCTTAACCGCCGGTCCTGAGACCGAACATCGGGTTCACCGGGCCGTGGCCGTGCCCGATCTCGAGCGCGTTGGCGATGGCGCTCGTGACGAATTCCTTGGCCTCGCGCACCGCATCCAGCGGATCCGCGCCGCGGGCGAGAAGGGCGGTGATGGCGGCCGAGAACACGCAGCCGCTGCCGTGCGTGTTCGGGGTCGCGATACGCGCGCCCTCGAGCTCCACCAGGCGCGTCCCGTCGAAGAAGACATCGGTCGCGTCTCCGCCGGCGTGGCCGCCCTTGACGACAGCTGCGTGCGCCCCCATCGCGACCAGGTCGCGGGCGGCCTGGCGGCGCTCGTCGAGGGTGGCGACGGTGTGACCGAGAAGCACGCCCGCCTCGGGCAGGTTGGGCGTGAGCACCGACGCGAGCGGCACCAATCGCCGTCGCAGCGCCTCGACCGCGTCGTCGCGCAGCAGCCTGGCTCCACCCTTGGCCACCATCACCGGGTCGACGACGAGGTGCTCGATGCCGTGTTGCGCGGCGATGATCTCGGCGCTGGAGAGCATCCCGGTCTTCGCCGCCTGGATGCCGATGTCGCCGGCGACAGCGTCGATCTGCTGGCGGATGAGCGATGGCGGCAGCTCGAGGATGCCGGTCACACCGGTGGTGTTCTGGGCGGTGACGGCCGTGACCGCGGACGTCCCATGCACGCCTAGCGCGGCGAAGGTCTTGAGGTCGGCCTGGATCCCCGCGCCGCCGCCCGAGTCAGAGCCGGCGATTGTGAGCGCGACGGGGATGGTCACGCCGGGCTCAACCTTCGCCCGGTCCAGTAGACGGCGGCCGCGACCGCGACGCTGACCAGGCCGGACAGGTCGGCGCCATGCAGCGCGCCGACCAACCCATCGTTGAAGAACGTCGCGTGCTGGACGAGATTGCCGAAGAGGCTCGCGTAGTTGACGAAGACCAGGCTCGCGGACGTGCCCGCGATCCACGCGAGGATCGCCAGCGCGGGCCGCCTTCGCGATTCGAAGACGAAGAATGTGAGCAGGACTACGGCAGCCCACGCCGGCGCCCACAGGTAGGTGAGGATGAGGAAGTCCTCGTAGGCGACGTGGAAGTCGCTGACCAGGACCGCGTAGGCGGCGAGCGCCGTGCCCAGGAGGCCGCAGCCGAGCGCGGTCTGCCAGCGCTTGAGCCTGATCCCCATCGCGAGGGCGACCAGGCCTGCCGTATACACGTCGAGATAGTTCGCCCAGATCTCGCCCACGACGATGAACAGAAAGAAGGGGATCGTGACCCATCCGGGCGCGTGGGCGCTGATGACCGCCAGCACGCCCTGGTCGGCGGCGAGCCGCGAGTCGATGGTGGGGAGGAGGAGCCCGAACAGCCCGAGCAACGTCATGGGCACGACGACCCCCGCCATGGGCCAGAGCGTGACCGCGCGCGTCGAGCTCGTCGCGGGTAGGTAGCGCGAGTAGTCGCTGGCGAAGGGATACCACGAGGCGACCAGCGCGAAGCACGTCATGAACCCGAGCACGACGGCGCCGAGGTAGTCCGAGCCGGACACGACCGCCGCCTGACCCCAATGAAATTGCGGTGCGAGGAAGAGGAACAAGGCCACCGACACCGCCGCGAACGCGAGCGCGCCGTAGGTCTCGAGGACCTTGATCGTCTGGTGGCCGAAGATCGCGACGCCGACGCTGATCGCCGCGATCACCAGCACCAGACCGAAGGTGATGACCGCGCTGCCGCCGCCGAAGAGCTGTGCGCCCGCCTGCGCCGCGATCACGCAATCGACCGCGAACCAACCGATGGCCAGGAAGAGCGTCAGCGCGCCCCCGAGGTAGGAGCCGCGCAGGCCGAAGATGCGACGGGTGAAGACGATCTGCGGCTCGCCGGAACGAGGGCCCGTGTTGCTCAGCAGGCCGAGGATGACGGCCGCGGCGACCGTGCCGGTGACGGTCGCGACCAGGCCATCGACGACGCCCAGGCCGTAGTAGGTCGTGAGGAGGCTGGCGGTGAAAAGACTCGCGTAGTTGACGAACGCGCCGGCCCACAGAAACGCAAGCTCGCGCGGCGCGCCATGGCGATCGCCTTCCGGAATCGGCTCGATGCCGTGTGTCTCGACCTTGCCGAAGGCGTCTGTGCCGGCCGTCCGCACCGCGGCGCCTCCAACGGCCCCATCGGCGCTTCGCGCCACTTCCCCACAGATGGGGAACACCTTTCTCATCGATCTCCCTCCGCTGGCATTACCCAGTTCAGGTTCATGCGGTCGGCGCGACAGCGCCCTCTCAGCCCACCGCGACGCGGCGAGCTCCCGACGAGACTCGATGTTAGTGAGGCGTCAACCCTGGCGCCACGGCGCGGGCAGCAGATGGGCGAGGATCCGGTACACCTCGGGGTTCAGGGCCAGGCCGACGTGGCTGCCGTTCACCTCGATGGCGTTGACGTCCGGCCGCAGGCAGGCCTTCCAGTTGACGACCCCGTCGGAGCGCGAATAGATGGAGGTCGTGGGCACTCGTGGAGCGGCCTTGAGGTCGCGCAGGAAGCGCATCTCGACCGAGGCGTCGTGCCGGTAGCGAAAGGCGTTGAACAGATGCGCCGCGTGCACGCCCGCCATCGTCAGCGGATGGACGTCGAACGGATCGCCGAGCGGAGACCCGAGCGTGATCACCTGCTCGACCAGGTCGGGCTTGCGGTGCGAGAGGACCTTCGCCAGCACCCCGCCGCGGCTGTGTCCGACGAGCGAGACGCGAGCCGTGGTCTTGTGGTGGATCGCGAGCAGCGTGTCCAGCAGGGGCTTGAGCATCACCTCGGAGTACATGACGTTGAAGGCAAGGCCCGCCAGGCGAGGCCGGTAGCCGACGCGCCGCAGCCAGTCGTACTGCGTGCGCAGGGTCCAGTCGCCGGCGAGAAATCCTGGGATGAGGAGGACGGGTTTGCGCAGCCCGGCCGGGACGTCGACGCCGCGAAAGACAGGGTCGCGGATCAGGCGCAGGAACTCGAGATAGAAACGGCCCTCGAGCCACATCGGAGGGATCGGATCCCAACGCCCCAGGTGGCGAAGTTGCGGCAGAACCGAGGCCGAAGCCTTCAGCCGCCCGGGGCGCCTGCTATGGGGTGGTTCGGAGAGTGTGGCCAATTGCTGGTGTGGAAAGATGCTCCGTCATGAGGCTGCGGCGGCGGTGGCGATTCTATACGCGCTCCACGACCTGAGCGCATCGAGAAAGATGTCGGGCGCCTCCATCATCGGCACGTGGCCGACGCCCTCGAGGATCACGAGGCGCCAGTCGGGCCTGCGCCGGCCGAGGTCTTGGGCGGTGGAGACCGGGATCAGGCGATCGAGGCTGCCGTGGATGACGAGTGTCGGTGCGGTGACCGCGGCGACGTGGGCCCAGAACCTCGGGTTCGCCATGCCGATGCCGACCGAGCGCGACGCCTGGACAAAGGCGCGGGAGTTCTGCGGGCCGAGATGCATCCGCTCCCGGGTCAGCTGGACATGGGCTTCCACGACCGCGGGATCCACCCGCGACGGATCGGCGCAGACGATGGCGAGCGCCTGCCGCACCAGGCCTTCGGGGCCCAGCTCGCGGCTGCGGCGGTCGATGAGGTTCTGCGCCAGGCCGGGGACGGAGAGCGCGGCCATCGCCCCCAGCATCAACGGCTGAGGCCGCCGGACGTGCTTGCCCGGGACCGCCGGGTCGACGAGGACCAACGACCGCACCGACTCGGGATGGGCAGCGGCTTCGAGGACGCCGATGTGGCCGCCCATCGAGTTGCCGATCAGGACGACAGGCTCGGCCATCACCTCGGTGATGAACCGGTGCACGAGCGCGGTGCTGGCGGCGACCGTCGCCGGCCGCCCGAACAGCGGCGTCTGGCCGAAGCCGGCCAGGTCGAGGGCGAGGACGCGGTGGCTCGCCGCCAGGCCAGGCCCGACGGCCATCCAGTTCAGCGCGCTGCCGGCGAGCCCGTGCACAAGGAGGACCTGCTCCCCCGAGCCGCCGAAGTCCAGGTAGTGGACCGGGCCGTCGATATTGGCGACTCTATGCCGCAACGCGTCATGAATCCTACGCCAGGATTCCCGAGGCCAGTCTCATAAGCACTTCGGTCACCGCGGCGGGGGATCTGCGGCCGTCCTTGTGCAGCCGGTCGAAGACAGGAAAAGAGGAGAGGATCGCGATCACGTCCTCCGCTTCCCGCAGGGAGCACCCGGGCCGGAGCGCGTCCGCGGCGGCCAGACGCTCGGCGATCCGGCGCCCGGACTCGACCCCGGCGACCTCCGTGCGCAGGTTGCGGAACAGGGCCGGGTGGGCGGCCCAGGCGGCGCACGACTGCTCGAGGTGCTCGCGCAGGCCGTCCGCGTCGACCCGAGGTGGGGGCGCGATGGCCTCGAGAAGGGACGCCCTGGTCCCGAAGCGGTTGTAGACCGTGATCCGCGACACGCCGGCCCGGCGGGCGACCGCGGCGATGCTGACACGGTCCCCGCCCTCGGCGACCAGCCCGCGGGCCGCTTCGAGGATCGCGGCGGCGGTGCGGTCGACGGACGGCTGGCGGCGCCCGAGGCGATACTGGCGCGGCATTGGAGATTATTTAAACATACAGCCTGTTTAAAGAGTGACGCCTCAGCCTGGCCACGCCTGGGGTGAGCAGAACCTACCATCGCACCCGATGAGGTTGTGGGATCCCCTCGCCGTCCGCGAGCTTTCCGCGCTGCTCCGCGATCCCGTCTTCCGCGGCCGCGGCGTGCCCAGGGGTGACGGCCGGCCTGTGCTGCTGATCCCTGGCTTTTTGTCCGGCGATTGGGCCCTTCGCGTCCTGCATGGCTGGCTGGGGCGCGTGGGTTACCAGAGCCACCTCTCCGGCATCGTTTTCAACGTCCAGCACTCGGAGCGGATGATCGCTGGCCTCGGGCGCACGGTGTCCCGGATCGCGACCGCGAGCGGCTCGCGCGTCAGCCTGGTCGGGCACAGCCGCGGCGGCCTGCTGGCCAAGGTGCTGTCGCAGCGCAAGCCGGACGACGTCGAGCAGGTGATTGCCCTGGGCTCTCCCCTCGCGGACTGGACCGACCTTGCCGCGGTCACTCATCGCGCCGTCTGTGTCGTGCGCACGGCCAACGAGCTGGCGTTCGGCCGGCGTTTCGACGCCGAGGGCCGCTTCACGTACGACCTGAAGCAGCCGCCGATCGTGGCGACGACCTCGATCTACACGAAGGCCGATGACGTCGTGAACTTTCGCTCCTGCCTCCGGGCCGACATCCCGGCCATCCCGGTCTGGGGCACGCACAACGGGCTGGTCGTCAACCCCGAGGTCTTTCGGCTGCTCGGCAGGCTGCTCGCGCGACCGCGCCGATGATCGCGATCGCGGTCGGATTGGCTCTGGTGGCCGCCATTTTCCACGGCACCTGGAACGTGCTGGTGAAGGTGAGCGGGGACCCGATCACCACATTTCGGCGCGCGTCGTACATGGCGGCGGTGGTGGCGACGCTGAGCATCGCGCCCGCCTGGCTCATCCTGGGCAAGCCGGTGCTGGCGCCCGCGGCGGTGGGATTCTGCTTGATCTCGTCCGTGCTCGAGACGACATACCTGTGGTTGCTGTCCACGGCCTATCGACGCGGCGAGCTGTCGGCGGTGTATCCGATCGCGCGTGGCTCGGCGCCTCTGCTGAGCGTCACGGTCGGTCTGGTCCTGCTCGGGGAGAGGCTCGCGACGCCGCAGCTGGTGGGTGTGGCTCTGCTGCTGATCGGCATCCTCTCGGTGACGCTGTCGCAAGCGCGAGGCCGCGCCACGCTGCCGGCGTTGATGACGGGCGTCGCCATCGCGGCCTACACCTCGGTCGACCGCGTCGGCGTGAGGCTCGCGACGCCGTGGCTCTACGCCTGGCTGCTTTTCACGCTGATGGCGATCGAGCTGCCGATCTCGATGTGGATCGCGTCGGCGCTGCGCCTCTACCGCCAGCCCGAGGGCCTGCGACCGCCGACCTGGAGCCAGTCGACCGTGATCGGCATCTTCTTCTGGGCGGGGTACTTCCTCGTCCTGTGGGCGTTGAGCCTGGCGCCGCTGGCCGTGGTGGCGCCGGTAAGGGAGGTCGCCATCGTCGCCGTCGCGGTCTGGGGAGTCTGGCGCCTGCGTGAGCGCGAGAGGGCGACAATCAAGCTCTCCGGTGCCATAGCCACGCTGGCCGGAGTCGCGCTGCTGGCCAGCCGCGGTCGGAGGTTCTCGAAAGGACCCGTGCGTTCGCGACATGCTTTCGAGAAGGGGGGTATTCCGATGCCAACAGGGACGATCAAAAAGCTCGTCTCCGATCGCGGGTTCGGGTTCATCGCCGCGGAGGATGGAAAGGAGTATTTCTTCCACCGCACGGGCCTTGACTCGAGCATCAACTTCGACTCGCTGGCCGGCGGTGAGCGGGTGAGCTTCGAGATCGAGGCGAGCCAGAAGGGCCCGCGCGCCAACCGGATCAAGCTCACCTAAGCAGCTTCTCCACCAGGCCGGTCGCCCAGCGCGACCGGCTTTTTGCTTTCATGGTCGCGTTCGTGTTTGAGCTCGCTCCTCTTGGCGACTACTCCCTGCGCGAGAGCGCCGGTTTCATCGACGCGTGGCACGAGGCGCCGTCCGATGGTGACGCCGCGGCCGGCCACCTCCACCTCGCATTCCTGACGGATGACTCGTGGGCGGTGGCGGGGGTGTGCCTCCAGCAGGAGCCGGATGGCGTGGTTCGGGGCGACGTGTACGGCGGTGCGCCCCTCGCCGCGGTGGAGGCACAGGCCGCCCGCATCCTCAGCCTCGACGTCGACGGACGCGCGTGGCCCGATGTCGGCTCGCGCGATCCCGTCGTCGCG
>VBJE01000269.1 GCA_005879675.1 Chloroflexota bacterium | reverse complement strand
GGTCGGACCCATGACCCGCGCGATGCTGATCAAGAACACTTACGAGGCCGAGGTCCGCCGGCGGGACGGACTCAGCAATTGAGCGGCGAAGGCCCGCCCATCGAGGCCTTGCGCCTGGTCAACGGATTCCGCTCCTACCAGGATTTCTATGCGGTCGAAGCGCGGAGAGCTTGACCTACCTGGAGGCCCTCGACTTCATCTCGCGGCAGGGCCGCTTTGCGATGAAGCTCGGCACCGAGCGAACCCGGGCCATCCTCGACCTCATCGGCGCACCCGACCGCTTCATGCGCGGAGCACTGATCGCCGGCACGAATGGTAAGGGTTCGACGGGGGCGTGCCTGAGCTCGATCCTCCGTGCCGCGGGCCACCACGTCGGGTTCATGCCCAAGCCGCACCTCATCTCCTACACGGAGCGCATCGAAGTCGATGGGCGCGCCATCAGCGAGGGCGACTTCGCGCGGACGCTCGAGGAGCTGATGCCGACCTTCGACGCGATCGCCGCCGAGAAGGGTCCGGCGACGGAGTTCGAGATGCTGACCGCGATGGCGATCGCGTACCTCGCGCCGCGGACCGACGTCTTGGTGTGCGAGGTCGGTCTCGGCGGCCGGCTCGACGCGACCAACGCGCTCGACCTCGGAGTCGCCGTCATCACGAACGTCGACCTCGACCACCAGAAGTACCTCGGCAACACCATCGCCGAGATCGCGCGCGAGAAGGTGGCGATCATCAAAGAGGGCGATGTCGCGCTGACGGGATGCGAGGGCGAGGCGCTGGCCATCGTCGAGGACCGGGTGGCGTCGGTCTTCGGCCGGCTCTTGCGCCTGGGAATCGAGGTGAAGCTCGAGTCGACAGCCATGGGATGGGATGGACACGTGCTCAGCGTGTGGGGACCGGGGTTCGAGCATCGCGGCCTGCGCCTGCCGCTGGTCGGCGACTACCAGCCCAGGAACGCCGCGCTGGCGGTCGCGGCCGCACACCTGCTCGACGTTCGCGGTGACGCCGCGTTTCGCGAAGGCCTTGCCTCGACGCGGTGGCCCGGACGGCTGCAGGTGATCAGCGAGAGGCCGCGGGTCATTCTCGACGGCGGCCACAACCCCGCGGCGATGGTGAAAGCGGGCGCCTCCTTGCGCGGTCTCATCGGCTCGCAGCGGTTGGTGGCGGTGTTCGCGATGCTGAGCGAGCGCGACCCGGTCCAGGTCCTGGGCGCCCTGCGCACCATGAAGCCGGACGCGGTCGTGTTCACCGAGGCCGCGAGCGCGCATGGCCACGTGGTCGCGCCCGAGGTCCTGGTCGAGATCTATGGCGGCGACTCGGAGATCATGCGTCCCGCCGGCGCCGCGCTCGAGCGGGCCCGCGAGCTCGCCGGACCCTCAGGCAACGTCCTGGTCTGCGGATCGCTCTACCTCGTGGGCGAGATCCTGTCCCTCACGGCGCCGACCTGAGGAAGCGAACGCAGAGGTAGACGCTGCCGGCGAGCATCGGCAGCAGAAGAGCCAGGCCGAGTCCCGCCCACAACAGGCCACCGCTCACCGCGAGGCCTGCAAGGAGGAGCGCAGCGAGCGCCACGCCTCCCGCGCCAAGGACCAGGTCGCGCGTCGAGCGCGGCGGTGCGATCGGTGTCGATGCTGAGGATGGGGTCGCTCCCCTCGTGGCGCCGGGCCGGCGCCTTGCCGTGAAGGCGTAGATCAACAGCCCCACGCCGGCGAGCCCGCCGAGCAGGGTGACGACTTCGGCCACGAGGCCCTCCCGGGTGTCGGTCACACGCGTCGCCGCGGCGAAAGCCAGGGCCGCCAGCGCGATCCCGGCGACGAGAGAGAGCGCGCGCAATCAGCGCGCCGTCGAGAGCAGGTTCGCGCGCAGGCGGCGCATGCCGCGCAGCCAGCGGTCGTAGTCGTCCGCCTTGCGGCGGAAGTACTCGCCGACCTCGGGGTGGGGCAGGATCAGGAAGCGCTCGGCCGCGATGCCATCGACCACCGCTGCCGCAACCGCCTCCGGCTCCAGGGCGTCGGCGGCGAGGAAATCGATTCCGAGCCGGCTGCGCTCCATCGCGAGCATGTCGGTCTTGACGCCCTGCGGGCAGAGGCACGAGATGCGGATTCCCTCGTCGCCGTGGACGATCGAGAGCCACTCGAAGAAGCTGAGGGCCGCAGCCTTCGTCGCGCTGTAAGGAGCTGCGAAAAAATGATTCAACAGGCCGGCCGCGGAAACCGTGCCGACGATGTATCCCTCTTTGCGTTCGAGCATTCCCGGCAGCAGGTGCCGAGCTACCAAGACGTGCGACATCACGTTGACTTCCCAGATCCGCTGCCAATCGGTGTTCGAAGCCTCGGGACCTCCGCCGACCGCGATCCCCGCGTTCGAGCAGAAGATGTCGATGCGTCCATGTCGGGTCTGAACTTCATTGATGAGACTCGCGACCTGCTCTTCGTTCGCGACGTCGCATCTCATCGGAGTGGCGCCGATGCTGCTCGCAACGGCACGCGCGGCGTCGCCGTCGATGTCGACCACAACCACGGCCTTCGCGCCCTCGGTGGCAAAGCGAGATGCGAGCGCGCGACCGATGCCGCGCGCCGCGCCGGTGACGACGATGACCTTGTCGGTCAGCTCCACCGCAAGCTCATCGAACGAGTCTGCCTGAACATTTCCAAGCCCTCATGAACCCGGGCCCGGATCAGCGCCGGGACCCCGATTGCGCCGCGAAAAATTTTCTTGTGGAAAACACGGGGCGGGTCCTTTCCGAGACTGTCGATACCGCATAGAATCACTCCCCATGGTCGGAGGGGGCCTTGACTACAGCGCGTCCTTTCAGCGCGCGATCGAGCTGATAGGGAAGCGTTGGACCGGCGCGGTGGTCAAAGCTCTCGTTCCAGCCCCCGCTCGTTTCAACCAGCTGCTCGCGGGAATCCCAGGTATCAGCGACCGCGTGCTGACCGAGCGGCTGCGCGAGCTCGAGACCGAGGGCATCGTGGAGAGGCTAGTCGACCCGGGACCGCCAGTGAGGGTGAGCTATCGATTGACCGCGCGCGGGCGCGCGTTGCAGCCGGTGATCGCCGCCGTATCGGAATGGGCGGAGAGCTGGCTTTCGACGTCGGCCGCCGCCGTGGGCTGAGGGCCTTTTCCCGAATTTCGCAGACCCCACGCTGGGCCCTCCCTTCCTCCGCCGGTGCCGTCCCTCCCCCGCCGGCACACCTCGATCGAGCTTAGGATTCGCAAAAATCGAGGACAACCCAGGCTGTTAAGGGAGTCGACAGGGCATGGCGAACACGACTGATAGGCTTTACCGAATGCCGATTGGCGACTTTCTCCGCCGGCGGCCCGAGGCCCAAACCTGCCAGGCGTGCGGCTCGCCTCTCCCTCACGGCGCGGTGTTCTGCCCCTCGTGCGGAGTCAGGACCGACGACCCCCACGCCGAGCCCCTCCACATCGTCGACCGCACCACCGGCCTGTTCAACGACCGCTTCGTGCGGCCCGTGCTCGAGGACGAGCTCGCCCGCGCCCATCGCTACCAGCGCAACCTCGGCGTGCTCCTCGTCGAGGTGAACGGATCGGTGCCGGCCGACGACGCCCTGAAGGCCATGGCCGCGGCGCTTGCGGGCACCGTGCGCGACGTCGACACCCCGGGCGTGCTCGGGCGCACTCCGCCGCAGCTGCTCGCCATCCTTCCCGACACCGACGTGGCCGGAACCGCGCACGCCGCCAACCGCGTCCTCGCCGCGGTCAACGACGCCCTCAAGCCGCTGGGCGCGCAGGCGGCGGTCGGCCTGGTCTGCGTGCGACCGGGACAGCGCGTGCGCGCGGGCGGCGTGATCGAGAGCGCCAGCCGGTCCCTCCGTTCGGGGCGGCCCGAGATGATGGGCAAGCCCGCCTGAGCTTCGAGCTCTACCTCGCCCGCCACGGCGAGACCGAGTGGAGCCTTTCGGGCCGGCACACCGGGACCACAGACCTCCCCCTGACCGCGAGTGGCGAAGAGAAGGCGAAGCTGCTCGGCGCCCGGCTGAACGGCATCACATTCGGCACCGTCTACTCGAGCCCGATGCGGCGCGCGCTGCGCACGGCTCAGCTGGCCGGGTTCGAGCATCCACAGGTGACCGACCTGCTCCAGGAGGTCAACTACGGCCGCTTCGAAGGCCTGACCACCGGACAGATACGCGACGCCCACCCCGGATGGGAGCTCTACAAGGACGGGTGCCCCGCGGGGGAGACTCCGGCGCAGATCTACGCCCGCGCGCAGGCTTTCATCGAGCTGGCCGCGCGGGGCGACCGGCGAACCGCGATCGCGTTCGCGCACGGGCACATCCTCCGCGCCATCGCGGTCGCGTGGATCAGCGCCGAGATCACCGTGGCCGCGGGCCTGCTGCTCGACGTCGCCACGCTCAACATCCTCAGCGACGAGGAGCGCTATGGCCGCGTCATCGCGCTCTGGAACGCGTCCTGAGCGCGCTCAGTCCTTGCGCCGCAACGTCCAGGTGCGGCTGCGCACACCAGGCAGCCCGGCGAACACGAGGAACGCCGAGGTCGGCACATCGGCGCGGTACGTGTGGCGTTCGCCGGGGTTGACCAGGAGCATCTCGCCCGCGCCCACCTCGCCCGAGGTGACCCCGTCGTCGAAGTACAGGCGTCCGCCGGTGACGATCAACGCCACCGGGATCGCGTTGCGGTGCTCGGGCACGTTCTGGCCGGCCTCCAGGCGGAGGCCCACGACGCGCATCGAGCCGCAGTCGGCGATCTGCTCGAACCCAAGGGCGCGTGGCTGCTCGCCGGCGTCAGGGCCTGACACGTGAACATCATCCACGCCACCGGCGTCGAGGGCGCGCGTCAGGCGCGTGGCACGGTCGTCGTCATCGACGTCCTCCGGTCGTTCACGGTCAGCGCCTACGCGCTCGCCGGCGGCGCGCGCGAATGCCGCCTGGTCAGGACCGTGGCGGAGGCGCGCGAGCTGGCCGCGCGCACGGAAGGCGCGGTCATCTGCGCGGAGGAGGACGCCCTTCCGGTGGAGGGAATCCCCCTCAGCAACTCGCCGACGCTTGTCCGCGCGCTCGACCTCCACGGCCGCGCTCTCATCCAGCGCTCGACGGCGGGGACGCAGGTCGCGACGGCTGTGACGGGCGGTGACATCCTGGCCGCGAGTCTGGTCGTGGCGGGGGCGACGGTTCAAGCCTGCCTGTCAAGAAAACCCGCGACCCTCACGCTCATCGCTTCGGCCGACCATCCAGAGGACCACGCGTGCGCCCGCTACATCGAGGCGCTGATCCGCGGCGAGCGACCCGACCTCGACGCGCTGTTAGCCCCCCTGCGCGCCAGCGAGCGCTACCGAAAGGCGATGAGCGGAATGTGGCCCGGCTTCCCTCCGAGCGACCTCGACCTCTCGCTGCGGGCCGACGTGTTCGACTTCGCCATGCCGGTCGTTCGCGAGGCCGGCTTCCTCAGATTGACCGCCAGCTAAGATTCGGGCAGGGCACCAAGGGAATCCGGTGCGAAACCGGAGCTGTCGCGCAACTGTGAGCGAGGAGCCTCCGTCCCCAACGAGCCACTGAGGTAGCAAGCACCTCGGGAAGGCGGATGGAAGGCGGCGATCCGCGAGCCAGGAGACCTGAACGCCCGCAACGGCACCACCCGTCCGCGCGCAACGGCACGGAAGCTCCTGGCGGTCGGCTTTCAGCGGCGTGTGCGGGAAAGGCTGACCGCCTGGAGGAAACACTGTGCGCAAGCACTGGATAGCGGCCAGCGCGACACTGGCCCTGCTCATCGGCGCCGTCGCCGCGTGCGGAGGTTCGCCCACGGCGAGCTCGTCCCCCGCGAACAGCTGCGTCAACGCATCCGCCGCCCACCACGCCTACGTCGTCGTCCAGCACGGTGCATCGACCAGCGCGCTGCAAAAGTGTGTCGGCTTCAGCGGCGACGCCATCGACGGACAGACGTTGATGGACAAGTCGGGCATCGAGTACCAGACGCAGACGTTCAGCTTCGGCAAGGCCGTCTGCCAGATCGACAACGAGCCCAGCCAGTACAGCAAGTGCTTCGCCGACAGCGGCCCGAACTGGACGCTGTTCGTGGAGGCGAGCGGCGCCTGGACCGTGGCCCAGACCAGCTACGGCGCGGTCTCGCTCCATGACAAGGACGCGCTGGGCTGGCGCTACACGTCCGAAACCTCACCAGCGCCGCCGCCGCTGCCCA
>VBJE01000391.1 GCA_005879675.1 Chloroflexota bacterium | reverse complement strand
CCCCTGTGGCAAAGATCGTCATCGCCTCAATCGGATCTTTTGGCGACATATTTCCGATTCTTCCGATCGCCGATCGCCTGCGCAGCCATGGCCACGATCTGCACTTCGTGGTGCCAACCGAGCACCTCGCAGCCGTCCAGGCCGAGGGATTTCACGCGCGAGGCTTTCAGCTGCCGCCCGGGCCTTCTCTCAATGAGTCGGTGGCGCCACGTGACGTACGTGCCCGGATTCAAAGCCGACTTCCGGAGATAGTCGCGCGAACCATCGAGCTCCTGGAGCCGGCCTGCGCCGGAGCGGACTTGATGCTTACGCATCCCTCTCAGCTCGCTGCAACGCTCGTCGCAACGAAGCTCGGCATCAAGTGGGTCACGCTCACGCCGTATCCCGGCAACATTCCGAGCGCCTACACGGTGCCGCAGCCGCATTGGCTGCCCGCGTTGCCCACCGCTGCGGGCCGCCTGCTGAACCGGGCAACCTGGCGGGTGTTTCAGTTTGGATTCGAGCATCTGTCCCAAGACACGATCCGCGAGACTCTGGACCGAGCCGGCATAACGCCGCAGCCTGCACATTTCACGGCAGGCGGACTCTCTCCTTATCTGGTTCTCGTTCTGAGCTCGCCGATGTACAGCCCGCCCCCACCGGACTGGCCGCCTCACGTCAAGGTCGTGGGCTATACGCCTTGGGACCAGCCTCGAGCGTGGCGCGACCCGGCAGGCCTGGAGAGCGTTCTGGCCGGGGGCGCGCCGCCAGTGGTCGTCACGACGAGTTCCGCCGGTGAGCGAGACGCTACGTATTTCTTTCGCTGCGCCGCGCGCGTGTTGTCGCGTCTGCACCGCCGCGGGCTACTGCTCGCCGGGCCGGCCGCAGCCGCGCTGGGCGCCGATTCTGGCTCCGAGGTGGCCCCTGGCGTGTGGGCCTGGCCTTATCTGCCGATGTCTCGGGTGTTGCCCCACTCCTCATTGGTTGTCCACCACGGCGGCATCGGGAGCACGCTGGCGTCCGGCGAGCTTCGACCAGTGGTACAACGCCGGCCGAATCCGCGCGCTGCGACTTGGCCGCGTCATGGAGTGGAAGCAGTTCAGCGAGGAGCGCCTCGCCGCCGAGATCGAGCACGTCTCGAGGACCTCGCTTTACCAGGAGCGGGCGACAGCGTTAGGTCAGGCCCTTGCCTCCGAGGACGGCGCGAGCTCTGCTTGCGCGGCCATCGAGGACCTGATCAATACTTCGGTCGCTGCGCGCCGATAGATTTCGGTGTGCGCCTGCCGCCAGGCAATATCGGTCGGTACCGGTCGACGATTTCCAGCCAGGCCTGCCGGTCGAGTGAGTAGATCAGCAGGTCCCAGAAGCGCCCTGCGATGAACTGATGCTCTCGCATCCGCGCCTGGGGCGAGAGGCCGTTCTTTCTCATGATGCCGTTCATCTCGTGGTTGAACTCGAGCACCTCTGACGTCACCAGGCGCGCGCCTGAGTCGAACAGATGGCTGACATAGAGCAGGATCGCCTCGAAACCGAAGCCGACGCGACGCGACCTCGGATCGAGATAGACGACAAGGACCGCAATTCCTCCGGGCTGCGCATGGTTCTGGACCACGCCAACTGCCCGGCCCGATCGGCGGTCTCTGACAATCATCGGCGGCGCAATCGCCGGCGAGCCCGCCTCGCTGGTCGAACCGACAAGGGGCTCCAGCTGTCGCTGGACGTCGAGCCCGGCGAACTCAGCTGTGGTCCGATCGTCGACCGGATCCAGTCGGACCCGAGAGCCTACGAGGCCAAGGCCTATATGGCGAGGCGTCTCTCGTTGGTCTGGCACCAAGCCTCGAACTCCTCTCGCACAACGCCCAGCACCGCGAGGTCGCACGACTGACCGCGCATCAGCGCGTGAGCGCGCACGACACCTTCTTCGCGAAAACCCACCGCTCGGAGCAGACTCACATAGGCGGGCCCGGCATCCACCACCGGCAGCTGAGCGTGAATCCGATGCACGGGCATTCCCCAGAACAGGTGGCGCACATATATCGCCAGAGCCGCCGCTGCCCGCGCGGGCTCAGTGAAGAAGCAGGTCAGCCTGACGTTCAGGTTCTGCATGTTGCGCATGCCATAGGCGGCTGCGCCGAATTCTTTCTCGCCGTGGTAACAGAGCATCGACTGCCGAAAACCAGGCCGCGACGGGGCACGCATGAACTCAGCCGTGAACATGGGCAGCTGGAAAAGCGGTCGGTTCGAACCTATCCGATCGCGCGTCTCTCCACGAGAAGCCGTCGAGCTCGAGGACCGCAGGCGCCGGCGCCGGACGATTGATCACGTTCGCAAGGTCACCGGCAGCTGCCGCAAACCTCGCATGGTGACCGTGTCCAGCCATGCGGGGTCGCCCGCAAGGTCCATTTCGAGGCCGGCCAGCGTCATCACCGCCGGTCCGCCGATCAGCCGCGCGAGCGGTGCCGCAAAGCAGCTGTGAGCGCCATGTCCAAAAGCGAGGTGCTGGTTGTCCTGGCGCGAGATGTCAAGACGGTCGGGATCCTGAAAACGCGAGGGATCACGATTCGCGGCACCCAGCATCACGATGACCTGCTCGCCCGCAGCGACAGTGTGTCCGTCCAGGTCGATGTCGACGGTCGCTGCCCGAGCCGTCAGATGCACCGGGCTGTCGAAGCGCAGGAGCTCCTCAACCGCGGACGGCCGGCGATCCGGCCGCCCAGCCAGTTCGTGCCGAACGTCAGGGTGGCGCACCAGAGCGAGGGCTGCGTTGCCGATGAATGCGGATGTCGCTTCGAGGCCCGT
>VBJE01000268.1 GCA_005879675.1 Chloroflexota bacterium | reverse complement strand
CAGATACGCGCCTGCCGGCCGTGGCTCGAGTCCGAGGTAGAGGTCGTCAAACCTCGGATCATCGTCCTGCTCGGGGCCACGGCGGCCCAGTCGGTGATGGGCCCGGCGTTCCGCGTCAGCAAGCAGCGCGGCGAGGTGCTGAGCTCGCCGTTCGGCGTCCCGGCGGTGGCGACCGTGCACCCGTCGTCGATCCTGCGCGCCGTCGATGAGGAGTCGAGGGATGTCGCTCTCGCCTCGTTCATCGCCGACCTCAAGGTTGCGGCCAGGCACGCCTGAGGTCACAATGCCCTGCGCATGGCGCAGGCAGGCGAGCGTGCCCTCCTACCGCTCTCGGTCCAGAACGCGTACCGCGCTCGCTATCGGGCGATCCGGCCGGGTTGGAGCTCCAGCGGAGATCAGCTCGAGGCGATCGTGCGCAGCCACGTCACGCCCCAGAGCCACGTGCTCGATCTCGGCTGCGGGCGCGGTGGGGTGGTCGAGTTGTTCTGGCGCGAGGTCAGGTTCGCCGCGGGGGTCGATCCCGACAGGCTGTCGCTGGCGCAGCACCGGGCCGGCGAGATGCCGGTGATCCGCGGCGTGGGAGAGCATCTGCCATTCGTCGACGAGTCGTTCGACCTCATCGTGTGCCTGTGGGTGCTCGAGCACCTGGCGGAGCCGGTGGCGACCTTGAGCGAGGTGCGCCGTGTGCTGAAGCCTCGGGGTCACTTCGTCTTTCTCACACCCAATATGCGCAACCCGCTAATGCTGGCCAACCGTATTGGCAAGGCGCTCCCTGCCCTGCAGCGACGGCTGGTGCCGAGGGTTTACGGGCGTGATGAAGCGGACACGTTCCCCGTCCAGTACCGCGCCAACACGGTGCCGGCAATCCGCGCGCACGCGCGGGGGGCGGGGCTGGCGGTATACGACCTAAGGGTGGTTCCCGATCCGACGTATCTCGCCATGAACAGCCTGGTGTTCAACGCCTCGGTGATTTCGGAGCGCCTGATGCCGAAGGGCTGGGGAGTGCATCTGCTCGGCGACCTGGTGCGGGCGTAAGCCCCGCGCAAGCGGACCCCCCTGTGCCTAAAGGCTCCCCGGGAGACCGTCCGGCGGCGAAAATTGACGCATGAACTTGAGCCTGCCCGTGATACTGATAATCCTCGCCCTCATCGCCTTCATCCTCGCCGCCGTCGGCTGGAGCTATCGGAAGACGGACCTCATCGCCGTCGGTCTCGCCCTCCTGACGTTGTCGTTCCTGATCGCGCGCCTGTCGCACCTCTCCCCTGGCACCCTGATCCTGCTGCTCGCCTTCCTCGCGTTCGTTGCCGCGGCGGTCGGGTGGCGGTATCGCAAGATCAACCTGATCGCGACAGGCCTGGCGCTCTTCACGCTGAGCTACGTCGTCGCCTAGCGCCTCGGCCGAACCCTCCGCCGCTCGCGTGGCCGAGGGGCCGGTGCTGACTACACGCCGGCGGCGGGAACCCTGGTGGCGCCGCCGCCGGTAAGGCGGGCGGCGATCAGCACGGGGATGATCGTCACCAGGATCACGAAGGAGACCACGACGTTGACCTCCGGCAGGCGCTGGCCCAGGCGGATGGCGCCGAAGATCCAGAGCGGAAGCGTGTTCTGCGCGCCGGCCGTGAACGTGGTCACGATGACCTCGTCGAACGAGAGCGCGAATGCGAGCATCGCGCCGGCGACGATGGAGGTCGAGATCAACGGCAGCGTGATGTCGCGGAAGACCCGAAAGCCGTTCGCCCCAAGGTCCATGGCCGCCTCGATGAGCGAGCCCTGGGTGCGGCGAAGCCGTGCGACCACATTGTTATAGACGACAACCATGCAGAAGGTCGTGTGCCCGACGACGATCGTCCACGTGGAAAGTGGAATCCCCCCAAACGCGAAGAAGGCGTTGAGCGAGATGCCGGTCACGATGCCTGGGAGCGCGAGGGGCAGCACGAAGAGCAGGCTCACGACCTCGCGTCCGAACCACGTCATGCGGTGGACGGCGAACGCCGCGCATGAGCCGAGCACCAGCGCGAGCGCGGTCGCTGTGAGTCCCGCCTGCAGCGAGAGCGACAGCGCGCGCCGCACCTCGGCGTCCTCCCATGTCCGCTCGAACCAGTCGAGCGTGAAGCCCGGGATCGGCCAGCTCTGGATGTTCGAGGTGTTGAACGCGTAGACGAAGATCAGGACGATCGGCGTGAAGAGAAAGACGAGGATCAGCGCCGCCCAGATCCGAAGGAAGACCCTGGTCCACACCCCTTCCAAGCTCTAGAGCGCCTCGAACGCGCCCAGGCGCTGGGCGATGAGCAGGTACACGGCCATGATCGCGACCGGCACGATCGCGAGCGCGGCCGCGAACGGGATGTTGTTGGCGATGCCCACGTTGCTGTAGATGACGTTGCCGATGAAGCTCGATCCGGCGCCACCGACCAGGATCGGCGTGATGTAGTCGCCGAGGGTCAGGGAAAAGGTGAAGATCGAACCGGCGACGACGCCGGGCAGGGCGAGGGGGAGCACGACGTCGCGGACCGCTCGCCAGCGGCGCGCGCCCAGGTCGGCCGCCGCCTCGAGCAGCGACTCGGGAACGCGCTCCAGGGCCGCGTAGGTCGGGATGATCATGAACGGCAGCCAGATGTACGAGAAGACGATCCACATGGCGACGTTCGTGTAGCCGATCTCGGCCGGGGGGAGCCCGATCGACTGCAGGCTCCAGTTGAGCAGCCCGTTGTGGTTGAGGATAAGGATCCAGGCGTAGACCCGCGCCAGGTAGCTGGCCCACAGGGGAAGCAGCACCGCGGCGAAGAGCAGCGTCTGCACCCGGCGCGAGGCCACCCGGGCCATGAAGTAGGCGAACGGAAACGCAAGCACCGCGTCGGTGACCGTGACCAGGACGGCCATGAACACCGTCCGGCCGATGATCGAGCGATAGGCGGGCTCCTCGATGAGCCGCTGGAAGTTCTCGGTGTTCCACACCTGGACGATCTGTGTGGTGAAGGGGTCGATCGCCCAGAAAGCGGCGATGAGCAGCGTCGCCAGCGACGCCAGGTAGATGACGACGAACCATCCGAGGGGGGGCGTCAGCAGCAGCAGCGGGCGGAGCCAGGGGAAGCGCCAGAAGAACGCGCCGAGACCGGCCGCCCCGCTCGTCTTGGAGCGCGGGCGGCCGGATGCCTTGACGGCTATCGGGTCGTCACCCCTTGATGGTCGTCCAGGCGGAGACCCACTTGTCGTAGGGGATGCAATTCTGGCTGCCATCCGCGCAGGTGGGGATCGGCGTCTTCCAGAAGTGGATGGAATCGAAGTACGAGCCCGGCGCGTTCGCGTGGTACTGCGCGCAGGAACCCGCCTGCAGCGCCTCCATCTGCGCGCAGGCCTGGGTGTTGACGGGCGTCTCGCCGAAGAAGAGGGCCTGCTCGGCCTGGACCTTGGCCGTGCTCACGTACTGCGTCCACAGGTACGCGCAGTTGGGGTGTGGTGCCTTGGTCGCGAGCATCCAGGTGTCGCCCCATCCGGTCGCGCCCTCGGTCGGAATCGTGTCGTCGACCTTGGCCCCGGCGGCCTTCAGCTGGATCGTCTGGTACGGCCAGGCCGCACCCACGACCACGTCGCCGTTCTGGAACAGGGAGATCTCGTCCGAGGCCAGCGCCCAGTACTTCTTGATCAGCGGGCGCTGGTCGGTGAGCAGCTTCACCGCGGCGTCGAACTGCGGCTTGGTCAGCTCGTAGGGGTCCTTGATGCCAAGACTGGGCTGCGTCTTGCTCAGGTACAGCGCGGCGTCGGCGATCTGGATGGGGTTGTCAGGCACGGTGATGAGACCCCGGTTGGCCGGGTCGTAGATCACGTTCCAGCTGGTCGGCTTGTTCGGGAACTTGGTGGTGCTGTAGAGCAGCGTGTTCGGCCCCCACTGCAGGGAGATGCCGTAGTGCACGCCGCTGATCGTGTTGTAGGGCGGGTTCTTGAAGTAGGTCTGAAAGGTGTTGAAGTCCGGGATCAGCTTCTCGTTCATCGGCCTGACGTCGCCGCTGTAGATGAGGCGAAGGTCGGCGTCGCCCGAGGCGGACACCATGTCGTACTGCCCGCCGCCGCCGCTCTTCATCAGGCTCACCATCTCGTCCGAGTAGCCGGCGTACTTGGCGTTGATGACACAGCCCGTCTGGGTGGTGAAAGGTTTGGCCCACGAGTCGTCGACGTAGCCCTCCCACGCGATCAGGTTGAGCTGGCCCTCTCCGGGGCCCACCTTGTCGAGGGGCTTCATGTTCGCGGTCGGTGGCGGGGCCTGGGTGTTGCCTGTGTTGTTGTTGGTCGTCCCGCACGCGACGAGCGCGAGCGACATGACCGCCGCCAGGGCTCCGAGCTTCATGCCTTCCTACCTCCGTGGTCGAGAACGTACGTGTGGTCTGGTGTCCAGGCCAGGCTCACGGGCCGGCCTTCGAATTTCCGGGCATCGCCGATGGCGTCCATATTCTGACGTACCGCCACGAGTTGCTCCCCGCGGTCCAGGCGAACCAGGTAGCGGGTGCTCATGCCCACGTAGATCACCTCTTCCACGCGGCCCGACTCGACGATCATGCCCGGCCCGGGCTGCTCTCCCTCGGCCAGCATCCGGATCTTCTCGGGCCGGACGACGAAGCGCACGCCGTCGCGTAGGAGCACGTTCGAGATGCCTATGCACCCGGCGACAAACTCGGTCGCGGGCCGCTCGTAGACCTCGACCGGCGACCCGATCTGCTCGATCCGGCCGTTCGCCATCACCGCCAGCCGGTCGCTCATCGTCAGTGCCTCCTCCTGGTCGTGCGTGACGTACACGAAGGTGATGCCGACCTGCTGCTGGATCTGCTTCAGCTCGATCTGCATCTCCTGCCGGAGCTTGAGGTCGAGCGCTCCGAGCGGTTCGTCGAGGAGCAGCACCTCGGGCTCGTTGACGACCGCGCGCGCAAGCGCGACCCGCTGTCGCTGGCCGCCGGAGAGCTGGTTGGGGCGGCGGTGGCCGAGGCCTGTCAGCCGCACCATGGCCAGCGCGCGCTCGACGCGTTTGTCGCGTGCCTGGCGTGACACTCCCTTGACGCGCAGGCCGTAGGCGATGTTGTCCGCGACGCTCATGTGCGGGAAGAGGGCGTAGTCCTGGAACACGGTGTTCGTGTCGCGCAGGTGCGGCGGCATCGAGGTCACGTCGCGTCCGG
>VBJE01000028.1 GCA_005879675.1 Chloroflexota bacterium | reverse complement strand
CGGGTGGCGGGCGAGAAGCTCCTTCCGCCCCACCCCCTCCTCGACTTCGAGGGCGCGTCCTACCGGCGGGAGCTGTCCAGCTATCTCGAGCCGGTCCTGAGCGCTGCCCTGACCCAGTCCGTCAATTGACGCTCCCGACCGGGACGGTCACGTTCCTCTTCACCGACATCGAGGGCTCGACGCGCCTCATGCAGGAGGTCGGCGACCGCTACGTCCAGGCGCAGACGGCGCACCACGAGATCCTGCGTGCGGCTTTCACCGGGAGCCGCGGGCGGGAGCTTCGCACCGAGGGCGACTCGTTTTTCTGCGTCTTCGAGAGCGCTGTCGACGCGTGCGGCGCGGCCGCCGCCGCGCAGTCCGGGTTTGCGAAGCATGAGTGGCCGGAGGGCGTGACGCTTCGTGTGCGCATGGGCCTGCACACGGGCGAGGCGCCGCTCGTGGGCAACGAGTACATCGGCCTCGATGTCCACCACGCCGCGCGTGTGGCCTCGGCCGCTCATGGCGGCGAGGTCGTCGTCTCGGAGACCACCCGCGCCCTCGTCGAAGAGCACCTGCCCGACGGCCAGTCGCTGCGCGACCTCGGAACCCACAGGCTGAAGGACCTGGCGCGCCCCGAGCGGCTCTACCAGCTCGTGATCGCCGGCGTGCCGGACCAGTTTCCCGCCCTGCGCACGCTCGACTCGACGCCGAACAACCTGCCGACGCAGCTGACCAGCTTCATCGGCCGCGACAGGGACGTCGCCGAGGCAAAGCGCCTGCTGAGGGGCACGCGTCTCCTCACGCTGACCGGTCCTGGCGGCATCGGCAAGACAAGGCTGAGCCTCCAGCTCGCGGCGGACGTCGTCCAGGAGTTTCCGGACGGCGTGTACTTCGTGCCGCTGTCGGCGGTGCACGACCCGGGCTTGATCGCGTCCGTCCTCGCCCATTCCCTCGGCCTACCCGTCCCGGGCAACCGCCAGCCGCTCGAAGTCGCGGCCGAATACCTGCGGGACAAGAACGTCCTGCTTGTCATGGACAACTTCGAGCAGCTGCTGCCGGAAGGAGCGGCGATCGTCTCCGAGCTGCTTCATGCGGGTCCCGGTTTGAAGATCCTCGTCAGCAGCCGGGCCATCCTGCGTGTCTACGGGGAGCAGGAGGTGCCGGTGGAGCCGCTCCGCCTCCCGGACATGCGCGCGCTTCCTACGTTGGAAGCGATGTCGCAGTACGAGGCGGTGAAGCTCTTCATCGAGCGAGCGGTGGCGGTGAAGCCCGACTTCCAGGCCACCAACGAAAACGCGCCCGCTATCGCGGGCGTCTGCGAGCGGGTGGACGGCCTCCCACTCGCCATCGAGCTGGCCGCGGCGAGGGTGAAGCTCTTCACTCCACAGGCGTTGCTCGGGCGGCTCGAGACGAGCCTCAAGGTTCTCGGCGCGGGCGCCCGCGACCTGCCCGGGCGGCAGCAGACGCTCGCCGGCGCGATCGCCTGGAGCTACGACCTTCTCGACGAGCCGCACAGGCGCCTGTTTGAGCGCTTCGCGGTGTTCGCCCGTGGCGCCAACCTCGAGCAGGCGGAGACGGTCTGCGACACGGCGGACCTCGGCCTCGACGTGGTCGCGGGACTGGACGAGCTCGCCGACCAGAGCCTGCTGCGGCGGATGCCGGACTTCGACGAGCCTCGCCTTCTAATGCTGCAGGTCCTGAGGGAATACGCGGCGGAGCGTCTGCACGAGAGGGGCGATGCGGACGCGACCAGGGCGCGGCACGCCGCCGCGTTCCAGGCGCTGGCGGAAGAGGCCGCGCCGAAGCTGTTCGGACCAGACCGGAAGAAGTGGCTCGATCGCCTGGAGCTCGACCACGACAACTTTCGGGCCGCGTTCGACTGGGCCGTCACGCAGTCGGACACGCGTCCGGCGCTGTGCCTCGGCGCGGCGTTCTGGCGCTTCTGGCAGATGCGCGGCCACCTGCAGGAGGGTCGGGCTCGGCTCGAGGCGATTCTCTCCGCGCCCGGCGCCACCGACCATCCGGAGGAGCGCGCCCAGGCGCTCGAGGCCGCCGGCGGGGTTGCGTACTGGCAGGCCGACTTCGAGGCGTCGGAGAGGTGGTATGACGAATGCCTCGCCCTCGTCCGCGTGGCCGGTGACAGGCGCAAGATCGCCACCGCGCTGTACAACGCCAGCTTCCCACCGATGATCTCGCGGACCGATTTCGCCCAGCCGATCGCCCTGATACATGAGGCGCTCGGCCTCTACCGCGAGCTGGGCGACGCGACCGGCGTCGCTCGATGCCTCTGGGCGCTCGGCAACGCGATGTATTTCCAAGGGGACCTGCGCGACGCCGCGGTCGCGCTCGACGAGGCGATCGAGGTGAACCGGAAGCTGAACGATCGGTTCAGCCTCGGCTGGGCGATCCACACGCGCGCGCTCGTCGGTCTCAAGGAAAACGACCTCGGCGTGGCCCGGCGGCGCATCAGCGAAGCGCTGGCGATCTTCACCGAGGCCGGCGACGTCACCGGGATCGCCATCGTGCTCGACGATGCCGCCTCGCTTGCGGAGCTCGAGGGAGACATGACCCGCGCCCTCCGCACCGCCGGCGCCGCGCTCGCCATCAGGGCGCGGACAGGGGTCGGACTCGCCAACGTCGCCGGCATGAATGAAGGCCGGGACTGGCACGAGTCGGCCACCACCCCCGACCAGGAGCGCGCCTGGGTCGAGGGGCAGGGAACCACTGTCGACGCGGCTGCCGCGCGGGCGCTCGAGGAGCTGGAGCGGGATGTCGAGGCCGGGGCGTGACTACGGACGAGCTGTGCGTTCACCTGCGCGATGTGCCCGATGCTGTGGAGCCACGCACCCCCGCGGGATGCGAGGAGTGCCTGCAAAGCGGAGACGGTTGGGTCCACCTGCGCCTGTGCATGGCGTGCGGTCACGTGGGGTGCTGCAACGACTCCAAGAACAAGCACGCCTCCAAACACGTCAGCGTGAGCGGCCATCCGGTGGTCAGGTCCTTCGAGCCCGGCGAAGGATGGCTGTACTGCTACCCCGACGACCTCTTCTACGACCCCTGACGTGGGGTAGCCCTAGAGCCTTTTTCGGCCCGTGAATCCCTCGCCGACGCGGTGCCAGTGCTCGACGCGCTCCTCGCCGAGCTTCCAGCACAGCTCGACGAGCTCACCGTCCCGATACGACGGAAAATCGATGAGCCCCTCGAGCGGGCCCTTCAGCTGGATGCCCATCGTGTTGAGGTTGAGGACCGCCTTGAGCAGCTCCTCCTCGGCGCCCTGCACCGCATCCCGCGCCTGCTGCTCGCGCTCGTGGTCCTCGCCGTTCGCGCTGGGTCGCTGCGCCGAGTACTCGGCCATGCGCAGCTGCTCCTCGAGGTCCGGGCGCAAGGCGGACAGCTCCGCGATCTGGGCCACGATCGGACGCACGCGCGGCAGCTCGCGGTTTGCCTCCTCGACCGTGTACGTTCGGAGCCGCTGCACGGGTCAACGATACTTCGTTCGATGGACGCTACGGCGATGCGGAGCCGGCTCGAGGAGGCCCGCGTCGGGCGTCTTGCGACAGCCGACGCGAAGGGCCGGCCGCATGTCGTCCCCATCACCTTCGCCGTCGACGCCGACGCGCTGTACTTCGCCGTCGACGCGAAGCCCAAGCGCTCGACGGACCTGAAGCGGCTGCGCAACATCGCGGCCAACCCGGCGGTTTCGGTGCTGGTCGACCACTACGAGGACGATTGGGAGCGGCTGTGGTGGGTGCGGGTCGACGGCACGGCCCGCGTCGTCGCCGACCCCGCGCAGGCCGATAGCGCGCTGGCCTTGCTGGCGGCGAAGTACGAGCAGTACCGGGGCACACCGCCACCGGGTCCAGTCGTTCGCGTCGACATTGGGCGCATATCGGGATGGTCTTCTGCTTGAGCCAGGCGGCACAACTCAGCCCGTAAAGAGGTCCAATACTGATGGCCACGCAGGAGGAAGGGCATGAGTGACACCTACGCCGTCAACCTCGACGACGTTTCGAAATCGTTCGGCGCGTTCAAGGCGCTGAACGGGGTGACCCTGCGCGTGAGGCAGGGCGAGATCTACGGCCTGCTGGGTCCCAACGGCGCCGGCAAGACGACGCTGATCCGCCTGATCTGTGGCCTGCTCGAGGCGCAGGCCGGCAAGGTCACCGTGCTCGGACAGAAGATGCCCAACGTGTCGGTGCTTCGGCACATCGGCTACATGACGCAGCAGGCCGCCCTGTACCCCGCCATCTCGGTCGAGGAGAACGTCAGCTTCTTTGCCGCCATCAACGGCGCCGAGGAAGGAGTCCGCGAGGCGCTCGAGCTGGTGCAGCTGTGGGACCGCCGAGGTTCGGTCGTCGCCACGCTGAGCGGCGGCATGCGCCAGCGCTGCTCGTTGGCGTGCGCGCTCGTGCACAAGCCCGAGCTCTTGCTCCTCGACGAGCCGACCGTGGGCATAGACCCTCAGCTGCGCGTCCAGTTCTGGGACTACTTCCGCCGCCTCGCCGCCGCGGGCACGACGCTCGTCGTCTCCAGTCATGTGATGGACGAGGCGGACCGCTGCCAGCGCCTCGGGCTGATCCAGTACGGGCGGTTGCTGGCCGAGGGCTCGCCGGCGGACATTCGCGCGCAGGGAGGCTCGCGGAACCTCGAGGACGCTTTCCTCGCCCTGGCCGGGAGCAAGGGGTCATGAGCGGCCACCGCGTCCGCGCCATCACGCGCAGATTGCTGCAGGGGTTCCGCCGCGACCGCCGGACGCTCGCGCTGCTCTTCGTGGCCCCGATCGTGATCCTCGGACTGCTCGGCTACCTGATGCGCGGCTCGACCAGCGCACCGTCGGTGGGCATCGTCAACGAGGACACCGGCCCACTCGGCGCGGCCGTCGCGGACTCGCTGCGCCACTCGACCCGCATCACGACCTCCGACGTCAGCGCAGCGGACGCCGATGCCAGGCTCAGGGACGGATCCCTCGTGGCGTACATCCGATTTCCGCCGGATTTCACGCAGCAGTCGCAGGGGGGCAACGTGGCGCCGGAGGTGCACCTCGAAGGCTCTCAGCCCGGGGAGGACACGCCGGTGATCCAGGCCCTGCAGCAGTCGATGATCTCGCTCGCCTCGCAGGTCACCGGCCGTACCGTGAGGTTTGCACCCAGGATCGAGTACCTGTACGGAGGATCGAGCTACGACACGCTCGACTACTTCGGTGCGGCGTTCGTGGGCCTGATCGTTTTCTTCCTAGTCTTCGTGATCACGATCGTGTCGTTCCTGAATGAGCGCTCGCAGGGCACGCTCGAGCGATTGATGGCGAGCCCGCTGCGCCGGGGCGAGATCGTGCTCGGCTACATGCTCGGCTTCACTGTGCTCGCGCTGGTGCAGGCGGTGGAGGTGCTGGTGTTCGCCCTCGCCGTGCTGAAGATCCAGAACCACGGCAGCGTTTTTCTCATCTTCGGCATGGAGGCACTCATGGCGATCGCGGCCGTCAATCTCGGCATCTTCCTCAGCATGTTCGCGCGCTCCGAGTTCCAGGCCGTGCAGTTCATTCCGCTGGTGATCGTGCCGCAGTTCCTGCTGTCGGGGATCATCTTCCCGGTCTCGTCGGAGCCGAAGGCGCTCCAGTACGTGTCCGACGTCCTGCCGCTGACCTATGCGGTCAACGGGATGCGCGACATCATGGTCAAAGGCGCGGACCTCGGCTCGCCCGGGCTTCAGCTGGACGCCGCCGTGGTCGCGGCCTTCGCCATCCTCCTCATCGCGGCGGGCTCGGCGACTCTTCGTCGTCGGCTCGCCTAGTCTGGATCGGAAGTGTTGCTTGTGTGTTCGAGCCGCTGCGGCGGCGGCCTGTTTCGCGCCCTTTTCGCCGAGGTCGAGATCGACGCTTCAGGCGTCTACCAGGACCACCGCGTGACCCAGCCTGGCTACATGTGCCTGAACTGCGGCGCGCCCGCGCTCGACCTGGGCGAGGTGCCCGCCGAGCTCGAGGCCGAGGCGCGCGAGGACGAGGCGGCAAGAACCGTCACCGCGGACGTTCTCTGCCCCGTGTGCGAAACGATGGTCCAGCTCGACGCGAACATGGAGTGCCCGAACTGCGGCTCTCCGCTGGAGGTGACTTAGGTCAGGGACGCCGTCCCGATCAGCACGTCCCTCATCGCCCGCACCGCGGCCGCGTCCTTCTGACGCAGGGCCGCGCGCAAGGCCCGCACGGCGCGCGGCGTGTCGAGATCGTCGGCCAGGGCCCTGTTGAACTCCGCCATCAGGGCTCGTCCCGGAACAGCGCCCCGCTTGCCCTCTCGCGCGTCGTCGGCGAGGAACTTACGCATCCGCTCGACGAAACGCGCCGCTCGCGCGAGTGCGTTCCAGTCGAAGTTCCAGTCGCGCCGGTAGCGATGGGAGACGAGATACAGGCGCACGGCCGCGGCGGGCGCCCGCTGCAGGGCCTGGCTGACCTTGACCAGGTTGCCGAGTGACTTGCTCATCTTCCGGCCGTTGTAGCGAACCATCCCGGTGTGCACCCAGGCCCGCGCGAACGGCGCGTCGCCCGTCAGCGATTCCGACTGCGCCCGCTCCGATTCGTGGTGGCTGAAGATCAGGTCGCGGCCGCCGCCGTGGATGTCGATCTGCGGCCCGAGATATCGCATCGCCATGACCGAGCACTCGATGTGCCAGCCCGGGCGGCCATCCCCAAACCGAGAAGGCCACGCCGGCTCGCCGGGCTTCGAGGCGCGCCAGAGAGGAAAGTCGAGCGCGTCGCGTTTCGCGTCGGGTCCGACCCTGCCCAGCAGGTCCTCCTCGCGAAGCTTGCGGATCATGGAGCGCCGCGTGCGATGGGACAGGCGCCCATAACCGCGATACGTATGTGTGTCGAAGTAGAGGGCGTCGGTCTGGTAGGCGTGACGGGACGCCTTCAACTTCGCGGCCGCGCTCAGGATGCGCGGGATCTCCTCGGAAACTCGGGGCATGAAGTCGGGCGCCCGCCAGCCGAGCACCGTCATGTCGCGGATGTGCACCTTGGTCTCGCGGTCCGCCAGCTCGCGCCAGTCGATGTCGTCGCGGCGCGCGCGCTCGAAAAGCGGGTCGTCGACGTCCGTCACGTTCTGCACGTATCTCACGCGCACACCGTTGGCCTCGAGGTAACGGACCAGCACGTCGAAGATCGAGAACGTGAAAGCGTGCCCCATGTGCCCGGAGTCGTAGGGCGTCACCCCGCAGACGTACATCGTCACCGGCTTGCGAGGTCGCGGCGTGACCGCAACCTTGCGCTGCGTCAGCGTGTCGCGGACGCGCAGACGGGGCACGCTTAGGGGTCTATCAGCTCTGGCGCGCGGCAACCGCGGCGTCGGCGCGCAACGCCTCGACCTTGTCTGTCTTCTCCCAGGGCACCCCCAGGTCCTCGCGCCCGAAGTGCCCGTAAGCCGCGGTCTGCTTGTAGATCGGCCTCAGCAGGTCCATGTGGGCGATGATCGCGCCGGGGCGAAGGTCGAAGTGCCGGCGCACCAGGCCCAGCAGCTCATCCTCCGACTTGGTGCCGCTGCCGAAGGTTTCGACCGCGATCGACGTGGGGTGCGCGCGGCCGATCGCGTAGGACACTTGCACCTCGCAGCGCTCCGCAAGCCCGGCGGCGACGAGATTCTTGGCCACGTGACGCGCGGCATAGGCAGCCGAGCGGTCGACCTTGCTCGGATCCTTGCCGCTGAAAGCGCCGCCGCCGTGCCGGGCGACGCCCCCGTAGGTGTCGACGATGATCTTGCGCCCGGTGAGCCCCGCGTCCGCGGCCGGGCCGCCGACCATGAAGGCACCGCTCGGGTTGACCAAGATCTTGGTGGCGGCGTCGACGACCTGACCTGTCAGCACGGGGTTGATGACGAGCTCGCGCACGCCCTCGGCGATCTCCTTCTGGGTCGCGCTGGCGGCGTGGTGGGTCGAGACGACGATGGCCTCGATGCGCTTGGGCTTGCCCATCTCGTACTCGACGGTGACCTGCGTCTTACCGTCGGGACGGAGGAAGGGAAGCTTGCCGTTCTTTCTGACCTCGGCGAGCTTTTTGGCGAGCCGGTTGGCGAGCGATATGGTCAGAGGCATCAGCTCGGGCGTCTCGCGGCAGGCGAAGCCGATCATCATGCCCTGGTCGCCCGCCCCCTGGAGCTCGAAGGGATCGGTTTCGCCCGCTCCCTCGCGCTGCTCGAGCGAGTGGTTCACGCCGGCCGCGATGTCCGGCGACTGTTCCTTCAGATAGACCTGGATGAGCGCGTGGTCGGCATCAAAGCCGATCTGCTCGTCGTTGTAGCCGATGGCGCGGATGGTGTCCCGGATCGTGCGCTGGATGTCGAGGTCGGCGTGAGTCGTGACCTCGCCGATGACAACGCAGAGGCCCTTGGTGATCGCCGTCTCGCAGGCGACCCGAGCCCGGGCATCCTGGGCCAGCATCCCATCGAGCACCGCGTCCGAGACCTGGTCGCAGATCTTGTCGGGGTGGCCCTCGGTGACTGACTCGGAGGTGAGCAGAAAAGAGCGCGAAGAGCTAAAGGATGTAGTCACAAAGACGGATCATATCCTCCCTATTTATGGGGAGGTGGCCTTGTCCTTCCCATTCATGGCTAGGCGCCGTTGTGGTGGCGGCTGTCCTCGGGCTCCTGGCCGAGGAGCTGCGCCTGCAGGGCGAAGATCTCGTCCAGCACCCGGTCGATCCGCCTGCCCTCGAGCCTGTGATCGGCGATGACGCCCGCGCGCTCGAGGTTCTGCCGCAGGGCGGCGCCGAGGAGCCCGTCGATCCGACCCTGCCCACGCACCTGCGCCTCCTCCAGCAGCTGCAAGCACCTGTCGAGTGCGAGCTGCCTCGACCGGTGCGCCCGGACGTTCATTCTGTGCCCAGCACCTCCACGCGGCCGGCCGCGGTGACGCGAGCGTGAACCGGGTTGAGCGACGGCAGGCTGTAGGAGCCCAGCGCGTGCCCCGCGGACGTGAACTTCGCCGGGTGGCAGGAGCACAGGAGGTTTGCGTCGGCGGCCTGCCACGAAAGCTCGCATGGCAGGTGCGAGCAGACGGACGAGACCGCGGTCACCGAACTTCCGCGCCGGAACACGAAAGCGCCGACGCCGCCCGCGGTCACTCGCTTGCCCTGTCCCTCGGGGAGCTCATCGAGCGCGCCAACGTCGATCCATATAGCCCTCAGCGGTTCGATCGGTTCCACGGGCTCGGGCCCGGCGTGCGGTTCCATCGCCCGGCTCAGGATGCCGCCGCCCGCCGCGCCGGCCGCCAGGCTGATTCCCGCCACCAGCGCGGCGCGGCGCGTGATCCAGCCCGTGTCGGGCGCTGCGACCAGCTCGCCGGCGAGGCGCTTGCGAAACTCCGGCCTCATGCGCTGCGGTCCCTGCCGGGCGCCCGCAAGTCGGGCCGCCGCGGTGATCGCCTCCTTCTCTTCCGCGTCGCCGCCGCGGAGCTTCAGCCGCCGGCCACGCAGCAGGGCGTCGACGATCTTCTCGACCCGATTCTCGGGCTTGCCGTTCACTCGGGCACCCGCACCTTGGCGGCCGCCCGCAGAGCGCGCAGCTGCATCACCTTGATCGCGCCGACCGTCGAGTGCATCTCAGCCGCAACTTCCTTCAACGAATACCCATGCAGGAAACGCAGCTCGAGCACGCGCCGGTAGTTGTCGGAGAGCTGGGCCAGGATCTTTTGCACGGTGTCGACGCCTTCCTCTGAGGGAGGGCTGGTCGGAACCGCGAGCGCGAGGTCTTCCCGGAGCTCGGCCTCGGACAGGCCGAGCCGCGTGCTCCAGAACGCGCCGAGCACCGACCGGGCGGTGGCGAACAGGTAGCCACGGATCGCGCTCGCCGGCGCGCCCTGGCCTGCTGCGTCAGGTCCTCGGCGTCGGCGCGGTTTCCGACCCGGGCGTAGATGAACGCGTAGACGAGCTCGAGCTCGTCGAGGGCGATATCGGCCGCCCGTGGGCCGGCCGGGAGCTGGACGATCTCGGCCTGCTCGCCGGCCTGCTCGTCCGGTCTCACCTGAGCCCCGTCAGAAGAGGTTGCCGCAGAGCAGGTAGCTGGAGTTGGATCCCTGCATGTCCGGCCCGGCGTGCACGACCACGTACCAGTGTCCGCTCGCGGGCGGGTACCTCTGGTTGAGGGTCGTCCTCGTATCCGCGTTGCCCTGGCCGTCGGCCACGACCTGGTTCAACGCGAACGCGATGCCGCCCCGCTGTTGGCAGCTGCCGAGGTGGATGTGGGAGACGTGAGAGGAAGCGGCCTGCAGGCTGATGATCTTCAGCTCGATCGTGGTGCTGGTCGGACCGGGCGTCACGCGAATGGTCCCATTCGCCGTTACCCCGGGCTCGGGGTTGATCTTGAAGGTCTGCCCGGAGGGCGACGGTGTCAGCGACTGGCTGGGTGATTGCTCGGGGCTC
>VBJE01000180.1:20626-34279 GCA_005879675.1 Chloroflexota bacterium | reverse complement strand
GTGCTCTTCGCGATCCCGCTGGCAGCTCCCTCCCTGCCGAGCATCCACTTCCATTGGGTGTCCATGGCTGCCGTGATCGGGCTGGGCGCCATCGGCACCGGCGTCGCCTACACGCTCTACTACTACGTGATGAACACGCTGGGTGCGGTGCGCGCCGCCGGCGTGACCTACCTGGTGCCCGTGACCGCGGTCTTCTGGGGCGCCTTCCTACTGAACGAGACCGTGAGCGTCTCGGTCGTGGCGGGCGGCATCGTGATCCTGGCGGGAATCCTGCTCGTGAACCTTCGCCGCGCGCCCCGACGGGAATCAGCCGTCGAACCCGACTCGGCGGCGGCTTGACGGACTTTCTCCACGAGCATGCCGAGCAGGTAAGCCAGGCGGCCGCTCGGATCCGCGGCCACGTCCGGCGCACGCCCACACTGACCACCGACCTCGACGCCGCGCTGCGCCTGAAGCCGGAGTGCTTCCAGGTGACCGGGTCGTTCAAGCCGCGTGGCGCCTTCAACGCCATCCTGTCCCTCGTCGCGCGCGATTCGCGCCCGCGGGGCGTGATCGCCGTCAGCTCGGGCAACCACGCCCAGGCGGTGGCGCTCGCGGCGTCTACGGTCGGCGTGCCGGCCCTGGTCCTGATCCCCGAGGACGCAAATCCGGCGAAGGTGGCCGCGACCCGTGCCCTGGGCGCCGAAGTGATCCAGCAGGGCATCACCTTCGCGAATCGCGAGCAGCGGCTGCGCGAGGTCATGGCGGAGCGGGGATTCGTGCTCGTGCACCCGTTTGACGACTGGGACGTGATCCACGGCCAGGGGACGGCGGCGCGCGAGCTGCTGCAGGACGCACAGGACCTCGAGGTCGTGGCGGCGCCGCTCGGGGGAGGCGGGCTGCTGTCCGGGACGGCGATCTCGGCCAAGCGACACCGGCCGACGATCAGGGTTGTCGGGGTGGAGCCGGCCGTTGCCGATGACGGCTACCGGAGCTGGCGGTCGGGAAGCATCCAGACGCTTACGGCCTCGCCCTCGACGCTGGCCGACGGCGTGCGCACAACCGCCATCGGGTCTCGCAACTTCGAGGCCATGTTCGAGCACGGCCTCGTCGATCAGGTCGTGACCGTGTCCGAAGAGGAGATAGCCGGCGCCGTGAGGCTCGCGTGGTCGCGCCTCCACCTGGCGCTCGAGCCGACCGGCGCGCTTCCGCTCGCGGCGTACCTGGCCGGCAAGCTGCCGAAGGGCCGTGCCGGCCTCATCTTCAGCGGTGGCAACGCCAACCTTCAGACGGTGGCTACACTCCTGAAATAAGTGATCCCCGTCAAAGAAGTCATGACGCGCAACGTGATCACGTTCCGCGAAGACACGCCGGTGGAGGAGATCGCCAGCACGTTGACGTCCAAGCGCATCACCGGCGCCCCGGTCATCGCCAACGAGGGCCACGTCGTCGGCATCGTCTCCGAGACGGACGTCTTCTCCAAGCGCGGCAAGACGGCGCGCGACATCATGAGCCCCCGCGTCATCTCGGTCACCGAGGAGACGGGCATCGACGAGGCGGCGCGACTCCTGATCGGCGAGCGCATCCGCCGCGTGCCGGTCATTCGAGGCGGCAAGATGGTGGGCCTCCTCAGCCGCTCCGACGTCCTCGACTTCTTCGCCAAGACGCGCTGGACCTGCAACGTCTGCGGTTGGTGGGAGCGCAACCTCGAGCGGCCGACGCGCTGCTACTCGTGTTCCAGCACCGACCTTCGCCTGGAGCGCGCCGATCCAGGGCACTGAAACGCCCGGCATCCGCCAGTCGCTGAAGGCGCAGAGCTTCACCGAATCCGTCATCCGCGAGATGACGC
Organism: Chloroflexota bacterium; assembly: GCA_005879675.1. Classification (GTDB taxonomy): domain Bacteria; phylum Chloroflexota; class Dormibacteria; order Dormibacterales; family Dormibacteraceae; genus 40CM-4-65-16. The sequence continues at coordinate 32,451 of VBJE01000180.1, read as the reverse complement.
GGCTGAACCTCGCCCTTCACGGTCCGGACAAAGCCGTCAACTTCGCGCAGGGATTCCCCGACTTCGACCCGGATTCGCGCGTCCTCGACGCCGCGGCGCAGGCGCTGCGCGGGGGCTACAACCAGTACGCGACAACATGGGGCGCTCCCGCCCTCCGACAGGCGATCGCGCGGAAGCAGTCGGCCGCGTGGGGGCGGCCCGTCGATCCCGACAGGGCGGTGACCGTCTCGTGCGGCGCCACCGAGGCGATGATCGCCGCCATGCTCGCCGCCGTCGATCCCGGCGACGAGGTGGTCGTCTTCGAGCCTTACTACGAGAACTACGGCCCGGACTGCGTGATCAGCGGCGCCGTGCCTCGCTACGTCACGCTCCGGCCGCCTGACTGGTCGTTCGATGCGGATCAGCTGCGTTCGGCCTTCAACGCCAAAACGCGCGCGATCGTCGTCAACACGCCGCACAACCCGAGCGGCAAGGTCTTCTCCAGGCCCGAGCTCGAGCTGATCGCCGGCCTGTGCATCGAGCACGACGCGATCGCCATCACCGACGAGATCTACGAGCACCTCGTCTACCGTGGCAAGCACCTCAGCATCGCGACGCTGCCGGGCATGGCCGAGCGCACGATCACGATCAGCGGCGCCAGCAAGACGTACTCCGTGACCGGGTGGCGAATCGGCTGGCTCATCGCCCCGCCGGCCCTCAGCGCAGGCATCCGCAAGGTGCACGACTTCCTCACCGTCGGCGCCGCGCATCCTCTGCAGATCGCCATCGCGCAGGCGCTCGAGCTCCCCGCGTCCTTTTATGTGGAGCTCGTTGGCGACTACCAGGAACGGCGCGACGCGATCGTCCTGGGCTTGCGGGAATGCGGCTTCGAAGTCGCGGCTCCTGACGGCGCGTACTACGTCATGGCGGGCATCGGCGGCCTCGGCGCGATGGACGACGTCGCCTTCGCGCGGCGGCTGATCGAGGAGGTCGCGGTGGCGACCGTGCCGGCGTCGAGCTTCTACCACGACCCCGCGCTGGGGCGTGGGCACATCAGGTTCAGCTTCCCCAAGAAGATCGAGACGATCGAGCGAGGGCTCCAGGCGTTGCGCCGCATCAAGCCGCCTTAACAGGCTGGGTTCTATCCGCCTGGATCCGCGCCTAGCCTCGGCGCATGCGCAATCTCTTTCGTTCCCCGTTGACATGGATGATCCTCGCCGAGGTGGTGGTGGTCGCCGCCCTCGTAGCCGTGGCGTGGAGCGTCGTCGGTTCGGCGGCCCGGCCGGCGGTCGCCATCCCGGAGGTGGCCGCGCCCGACTCCGCTCCAGCGGACAGCGAGGTGATGCCCGACATCTCTTCGATCACAGGGCAGGCATCGCATGGCCCCCTGCCGGGTCTGAACCTGAGCCCGTCCTTCTGGCGCGCCCGGCTCGCGGAGCTCAACGGCGACGAAGCCTGGATGGCGCAGGTCGAATGGCGGATCGTCCGCGGCGCCATGGGCGCGGCCAGGGACTACGTCGAGAAGGTCGTCCTGCCCGCGATCCGGCGCGCGGAGGGTGCGGCTCCGGGTTAGCGCTCCGACTGCATGGTCACGTTGCCGTTCAGGGTCGCGCCGTCTTCGACGGTCAACCGGCCGACTTTCACATCGCCGTTGAGGCGGCCTGAACCGCCCAGCGTCAGGCGCTTGCGGGCGGTGACGTTGCCGGTGACCTGCCCGCGGACGCTGATGTTGGCGCCTTCAACCGCCGCCTGGACGTTGGCGCCGGAGTCGACCGTCACGTCACCGCTCGCCTTCAGGTCGCCTTCGACGGTGCCCGCCACCTTCAGGTCGCCCTGGATCTCCAGGCGGCCCTGCAGGATGTCGCGCGGGCCGAGGCTGACGACGTTGGTGCCGCCGTTCGGGGTGCTGGACGCCTGAACCGCGGTCTTTTCAGCTTGAGCCATTTGGGTCCTCCACTACGTAACGAGGGTCTGTTGGGTTTTCAGGGAGCTAGCATCGTAGCAGCGTGCCCCCCAGGCGTCGATAAAGGTTAAGCAACAAGCAGTGGCCTTGATGGATCCGGACTATTCCGACGAGATGGTCGACCATGTCGTCGACTTTTTCGACCGTGTAGCCCCCTTCTACGACGCGTGGGCGGGGGGCCAGCATGGGAGGGTGGCGTCACGGCTGGTCGACCTGGCGGCGCCGGCCAAGAACGAGCACGTACTCGATGTCGGCACCGGCACGGGACTGGTCGCGCACCTCGTCGCGCCTCGCGTCAACCCCGGCATGGTGATCGGGATCGACCTCTCCGAGAACATGCTCCGGATCGCGCGCACCAACGGTAAGGACAAGAACGTGCAGTTCGTGGGCATGGCGGCCGAACGACTCGTGTTCCGCCCGGAGACGTTCGACCTCGTGACGATGGGCGAGGCCCTGGCCTACTTCGCCGATCCGACCGAGGCTCTCGCCGAAGCACATCGCATCCTCCGCCCGGGCGGGCGGCTGGCGGTCTCGTGCCTGCGCAGGAGCCTGAACACCCGGGCCCAGGACCTTTTCTTCCAGGGCCTGGCGCCGCTCGCGCGGCGCCACTATCTGAGCCTGCCCCGCTACAGCTCGGAGCGGGCGAGGTTCGGCGAGCCCGATGTGCTGCCGCAGATCCTGTCCGGTGCCGGCTTTGAGGTGGGGCGGCTGACCGAGATGGTCACCGGGGGCCGGACGAGCGATGCTCGCGAGTGGACGGAGCTCATGGCGGGGGCCGGACCGCTCCCGTATACCTTGATCCGCGCCCTCGGCCCGCGGTACCGGGGCGAGCTCGAAGCGGAGGTCGAAGCGGCGATGGCCAGCCTGGGCGACCCTGACGACGCTTTCAGGTACCACCACTCGTACGTGCTGGTGGCAGCGCGAAAGCGATGACGGCCGCGGCGACGAGGCACAGCCCCGCCGCGATGAGGAAGATCTCCCGGTACTCCTGAAGGAACGCGGCGCCGATCAGCTGCTCGAGGTGCTTCACCCGGTCGCGCAGGTCAGGGTCGGTCACCACCGGTGTGCCGAGGATCTGATGAAAGCGGTACAGGCCGAACGCGGTCAGCGCGGACAGCCCGACCAGCATGCCCATGGTGCGGGCGAGGACGACGAGGCTGGTCGCGAGCCCGTGGCTTTCGCCGCGAGTGAGCGCGAGCACGCCGGCGGTCAGCGGCGCGATGACCAGGCCGAAACCGAGCCCGCAGAGCGCGAGCCCGACTTCCGCCTGCCGGACAGGACCGAGGTGCAGCGACAGCTCGTCGGCGCTCCACGTCGACATCTGGACGAAGGCGATCGCCGACACCACGACACCCGCGGCGCCGGTCACGCGGTTGCCCAGGCGCGCCGCGAGGAAGCCGCCGGCAACCGCGCCGAAAGGCACGCCGACCAGAAACTGCGTCAGCAGCAGCCCCGAATCGAGTGCCTCGAGGTTGAAGACGAGCCGGCCCAGGATGGGCACGTCGACGAGGGTCACGATCAATGCTCCCCCGATGAGCACATTGGCCGCGGTCACGCCGATAAAGGCTCGGCTGCGCAGCAGCTCGCGAGGGATCAGTGGCTCGAGCTGCCGCACCTGGCGCCATCCGTATGCCGCGAGCAAGACGACCGCGATGAGCCCCGCAGGGATGAACAGCGCGTTGAGCGCTCGGTGCTCCGGGTCGTCCGGGTACAGCGCGAACACGAGCGCGCCGAGCCCGGCCCCGAGCAGCAGCGCGCCGGCCCAGTCGATAGTCGAAGCGGCGACGCCTGCGGCGCGTTCGATTCCCCGGCCCGTCGCCAGCAACCCGAGCGCGCAGGCCGCCGCCAGCGGGACGTTGAGCCAGAACACGAAGCGCCAGCCTCCGGCCGTCGCCGCGGCCGCCGAAACCGTGGCGCCGTAGATCGGACCGAGCACGCTTCCCGCCTCCTGCAATCCCGCGACCGAACCCAGGGCGATGGTGCGCGAGCGGCCGCGATAGAGGTCGGCGGCGAGGGCCAGCGCCAGCGGCACGAGGCCACCGCCTCCGATCCCCTGGACGAAGCGCCCCGCGACCATCCAGGGCAGACCGGCGAAGCTCCACAGGCCCGATGTGGCGGTGATCACGGAACCGAGCGCAAAGGCCGCAAGGCAGACGACGAACACGGGGATCCGTCCGCGCGCGTCGGAGTAGGCGCCGAGCAGCGGCATCGCGACGACGTAGCCGGCGAGAAAACCGGTGACGATCGGGGTCGCCTGCTCGAAGTTTTCGATCGTGACTCCGACGTCGCCCGTCATCGCCGGCAGCAGGGTGACGACGACATAGGCGTCGAGCGCCGCCGCGAACAGGCCGGCGCCGGCCAGCCCGAGCAGCACGCGCCGCGACGTCAAAGAGAAGGAGACGGGGAAGTGATGTTCACCGTGGCGTTGAAGCTCGAGATGTCGACCTCGACCGCGGCTCTGGTGCCGCCGTCGCCGAAGTCGCCGTCGAGGACGGCTTTGGAGATCAGGTGGTCAGAGCTCCGGATCCAGATGTCCGCCGCCACCGGCCCACTCGAGTTGAGCTCGGCCAGCAGGCTGCGGACCTGGTCGGGCGTGTAGCGCGTCGACACGTGGTCGACCGACTTGCTCTCGAGCTGCTCGGCCGCCACGTAGTTCTTGTCGGTGCCGGCCGGGATGATCGCGGGAAAGCCGGTGGTCGGGTCGAAGAGCTTGGCCATGTTGGGGAAAGCGGCCGCTTCCGAGCCCGTGACCTCCCGCATGGGCAGAAATGGGATGTGCTCGTAAACGTGGCCGCCGACCATCACGATCTCGAGCGCAAACGACACGTCCTTTTGCTTGACGGTGTAAATGGTGTCGCTGTCGGTGGGCATGCGCACGGACGTCCTGGCGCTGACGAGCGTGAAGCCCTGGATGCTGATCGCCCCCTTGGTCACCTTCAGCGTCGCCGTCACCGTCTGCAGCTGCGCCATCGCGCTCGCGCCATCGCGGAGGATCTTGGATGCGTCGCCGGTGGGCTGGCTGCCCGTGCACGCGACGAGGGCGATGACCGCGAGGGCGACGGATCGTCTCAATCGCGTGCCCGGACGATGATGCGGACAGGGCGGTCGTAGAAGAGGTACTCCCACGCCCAGTTGATGAGGACCACGAGGCGGCTGCGGAAGCTGACGATGTTGATGAGGTGGACCGTCAGCCAGATCACCCAGCCGACGAACCCCGAGAAGTGAAAGCCGCGGATCTGCGCCACGGCGGAGTTGCGTCCGATCGTGGCCATGATGCCGGGGTCTTTGTACTGAAACGCGCGCGCGCCGCCGCGGCCCACCATCTCGGCGATGCACGCGGCGGCGTGCTTGCCCGCCTGCATGGCGACCGGGATGAGCATGGGGAGCAGGGCTTCCCCGTCCTTCGCGCCGGCGAGGTCGCCGATGACGAAGACCACGGGGTGGCCTGGTACCTGCAGCGTGGGGTCGACCGTGATCCGGGCCTGGCGCGCGAGCTGCAGCCCGGTCGCGCCGCCGATGTCCGATGCCTTGACGCCCGCCGTCCAGATCACCATGCCCGCGGGAATCTCGTCGCCGCCCGCGACCTTCAGGCTGCCGGCGCCGACCGTCTCCACCTTCGCGTTCAGCATCACCTCAACGCCTTTGCGCTCGAGCGATCGCAGAGCGGCCTGGCGGAGGGACGGCACAAATTGCACAAGCACATGGGGCGCCGCCTCTATAAGCACCACCCGGACCTCGTTTGTGTCGAGATCTCGATAGTCCTTACGAAGCACCAACCGGATCAACTCCGAGATCGCCCCCGCCATCTCGACGCCAGTCGGGCCCCCGCCGGCGACCACGAACGTCAATAGACGCCGTCGCTCCGCGGCATCGGTCGTCCAGCGCGACGCTTCGAACTGGCTGAGGACTCGATTGCGAATCGCCAGTCCCTCGTCGAGGTCCTTGAGCCCCAACGTGTGCTCGGCGATCGACCGGTTGCCGAAGTAGTCGCTCTGCGCGCCCGTGGCCAGGACGAGGTAGTCGTACGGGATCGGTCCGTGGTCCGTCAGCAGGCGACGGGCGGCGAAGTCGACGCCGTTGATCGACGCCTGGAGGAAGTCCGCGTTGCGCAGGGGGCGGATGAGCTGGCGCACGGGACGAGCGATCTCACCGGGGTCGAGCAGGGCCGACGCCACCTGGTAGAGCAGCGGCGTGAACAGGTGGTAGTTGTTGCGGTCGACCAGCAGGACTTCGACCGGGGCTCTCTTCAATGCCCGTGCGCACGTGAGGCCGCCGAAGCCCGCGCCCGCGATCACGACGCGCGGGACCTGGTTCATTGCGGCGGGTAGCGACGTCCCCCGCTGTGCCGCCGGTTCGCCATCTTCTCCAGCGCCACCTTGCCGCCCGTCGACTCCAGCAGCGACTTCGGTAGCTTCTGCTTCTTCTTGATCACCGGCTCGAAGAGGTCGCCCAGCTTTTCCACCCGCTTCAGCACCTGGTCGGAGTCGAAGACCAGGAGGCTCGGATCCTTGGCCTTCAGGCACTTCTCCACCTCGTCCCACGACACCGGCGTCGAGACGGTCGGCCGCGCCCGCGCCCGCAGCGAGTACACGTTGACAGTCGTCTTGTACTGGTCGTTCTGGCTCCAGTCGATGAGCACGCGGCCGGTGCGCAGCTCCTTCAGCTGCTTGTGGACGGCCAGGTCGGGGTGCTTCTCCTCGAAGAACTGGGCCAGGCCCTTGGAGACCACCTTCGTCTGGTTGTAGTCGACCTTGGTGTTCAGAGGCACGTACAGCTGCAAGCCCTTGGACCCCGAGGTCTTGGCGCAGCAGTCAAGACCATGCTCCGCGAACATGTCGCGCAGCATCAGCCCGATGCGGCAGCACTCGACGATGGTCGCCGGCGGGCCCGGGTCGAGGTCGAAGACGAGCGTGCGCGGCTCCGGCAGGTTGCTGCAGAGCGAGAGCGAGGTGTGCATCTCCAGAGTCGCAAGGTTGGCCAGCCACACCAGCGTGGGCAGGTCCTGGGCGAGGCAGTAGTACATGTCGCGGTTGTTGCCCCCGCTCCAGACCTTCGCCGTCTCCACCCACTCGGGCCGGTGCTTCGGGCAGTTCTTCTCGTAGAAGAACTCGCCGTCGACTCCGTTCGGGTAGCGCTTCAGCGTCAACGGGTGATCACGCGTGTGCAGCAGGAGCACGGGCGCGATGCGCGTGTAGTAGTCGATCACCTGCGCCTTGGTGAAGCCGACCTCGGGATAGAGCACCTTCTCGAGGTTGGTCAGCTTCAGCGTCCGGCCCTCGATCTGGACCTCGACGGATGTTTCCTTAGCCACCTTCGCGGGTCACCTCTTGCGCCGGCTTGTCGATGCGAAAGCCCTTGAACGCCGGAGCGCGCAGCTGACCGCCGCGAGTCCATTCGACGAACTCGAACTCGGCCACCAGTTTCGGCTGGACGAAATGGGCCGCGCGCGGAGGCGCGGCTCCGGCCTCGAAGGGATTCTTGTCCGTCGCCAGAGGCTTCAACTTCGCGTTGAGCTCGTCCAGGATCTTGTCGGTGAAGCCGGTCCCGACCTTGCCCGCGTAGGCGAGCTTGCCGTCCTTGTAGTACCCGACCAGCAGTGCGCCCGGGTACCCGCGCCGCTTGCCCTCGCCCTCGAGCCAGCCGGCGATCACCAGCTCCTGGCGGTTCTTGTTCTTGATCTTCTCCCACGCGCCGCTGCGCCGGCCGGGCTCGTACTTCGAGTCGAGCTTCTTGGCCATCACGCCTTCGAGGCCTGCCTTGCGGCTCGCCTCCTTCATGGTCGGACCGCCGCCTTTCTCATACGGCGGGGTCTGCCACGAGGCGCCGCTGAGCCTCAGCCCGTCGAGCGCCCTGCGGCGGTCGGTGTAGCGCTCGTCCATCAAAGAGTGCCCGTCCTTCCAGAGGATGTCGAAGAGCATGTACGTGATGGGGACCTCCCTCATCTTTCGCCGGATCTCGTTCTCGGCCGTGAGACCCATCCGCTGCTGAATCTCCTCGAAGCTCGGCCGGCCCTTGTCGTCGAGGGCGACGATCTCGCCGTCGAGGATCACCTCGTTCGAGCCCAGCGCGCGGCCCATGGCATGGACCTCGGGATACCGCGGCGTGATGTCCTCGCCGGTCCGGCTCTGGAGGCGGACGCGTCCGCCGTCGACGTAGGCGAGCGCGCGGATGCCGTCCCACTTGAACTCGAAGCCCCACGCGTCGTCCGGAGTGGGCAGCTTTTCCACCAGCTTGGCCATCATCGGCGTGATGCCCTCCGGCATCGGCTTGCGCCCTGGATCCTGCGGCGGATCCATGCGGTGGATCATCCAGTCCTTGCCGCGGGTCTGAAACAGGACGTACCGACCCTGCAGGCGCTTGCCGTGGAAGTCGACCATGACCTCGCGGTCCGTCCACTTGACCGGGTCGTATGTGCCCTCGTCCCAGATCGCGACCTGGCCCCCGCCGTATTCGCCCTGCGGGATCTCGCCTGCGAACTTGAAGTAGTCGAGGGGATGGTCCTCGACGTGGACGGCAAGGTGGTTCTTCTTGGGGTCGGGCGGGATGCCTTTGGGCACAGCCCATGAGACCCCGACCCCGTCCTTCTCCAGCCGCAGGTCCCAGTGGAGACGGCGAGCGTGGTGCTCCTGGACCACGAACCGAAGCGCCCGGGTTGGCTTTTTGGGTACCCGGGGGCCAGGTTCGGGGGTCTTCTTGAAGTCCCTCTTCGCCTCGTATTCAGCGAGCTTCTTCGCCATCAACAAGAAGGTTAGGCCACGGCAGCTTGCTCCTCGTGCGCGGCCATCTCGACCCTCCGCGGTCCGCGGACGAAGGCCGACGCCGCCGCCGCCAGCACCAGCACGACGATGGGCAGGACCAGGGTCGGGTGCATGGCGTCCACGAAGGCGTGCGTGAAGACGTAGTGAGCGATCGCCTGGACCTGCGCCGGCAGATCCAGGTTGGTCCCGGACTGCCCGGCGCCGACCTCGAAGCCGGAGCGCGCCGCCTGGCTGAAACCGTCGATGAACGGGGCCCGGTACTGCGCGGGCAGCTGTCCCGAGGCCGCCACCGCCTGCTCGTGCAGCGCGAGGGCGAGCCGGTTCTGCAGGAATGCGCCCACGACGGCGCTGGCCAGCACGCCGCCCAGCTCCTGGATCGTGTTGATCACGCCGGACGCGACGCCGGCCAGGTGTCCGGTCAGGTCGCGGGTGGCGACGCTGAAGACGGGCGTCCAGATGCAGCCCATGCCGAGGCCGCTCAGGATCAGCCCGGGCGCGAAGTCCCAGCGCCCGGAGGTGGCGTGGGCGGCCCAGTCGATGTAGCCGCTGCCGGCGGCGAGGGCGAGCAGGCCGGGGATGAGGAGGTACTTGCCGTTGATCTTCTGCACCAGGCTGCTGGCCACGCCCGACGAGACGATCATCGCCAGCGGCTGCAGCGCGATGGTGAGGCCGGCGTCGATGGCGCTCAGGCCGAGCACCGACTGCAGGTAGATCGTCAGCGGCAGGTAGAGGCCGAGGATGGCGAATCCCATGGCCGCCATCACGAAGGTCATGAGCGTGAAGTTGCGGTCCTTGAAGACCGCGAAGGGCAGCAGCGGCTCGGAGCCCTGCCGGCGCGCCTGGTAGTAGAGAAAGGCGGCGAGCAGGATGACGCCGGCGGCGATGATCACGGGGATCGTCACAAAACCGGTGACGGTGCCCCAGTCGTAGCGCTGGCCCTCGATGAGGCCGAAGATCACACCGAGCAGACCGGCCGTGGCCAGGCCCACGCCGGCGAGGTCGAGGCGGTGGCGGCGTCCCGGCCGCAGGTCCGGGATCAGCAGCAGGGCGAGGGCGAAGGTGAGGACGCCGATCGGCAGGTTCACGGTGAAGATCGAGCGCCAGCCGAAGTTGGTGACGAGAAAGCCGCCGACGGTCGGCCCGGCGATGACCGCGAGACCGGCGATCACGCCGTAGATGGCGAAGACGCCGCCCCGCTTGTCGACCGGGAACAGGGACATCATCAAGGGCAATCCCTGCGGAGCGAGGACCGCCGCGCCGAGTCCCTGCAGCCCCCGCGAGACGATGAGCTGCGTCGGGTCCTGCGCGAGGGCGCTGAAGCCGGAGGCGATGGTGAAGATCACGATGCCCACGGCGAAGACGTTGCGCGGGCCGTAGATGTCGCCCAGCCTCGCCGACGTGATCAAGAGGACGGCGTAGAGCAGGCTGTAGGCGTTCAGGACCCACAGCACCTGGTCGAGGCTGGCGTGCAGGCCGTCGAGGATCGAGGGGATCGCGATGTTGACGATGGTCAGGTCGAGCAGGGTCATGAACAGGCCGAGCACGAGCACGCCGAGCGCGGCCATCGGGTGGTTGCGAACGTTGGTCACTTGCTCTCCTCCTTCTTGTTGAGTCGGACCTCGAGTCCAATCCCTTCCGTGCTGATCACGCAGGTCTGGAACGGGCTCTGGTTCGCCAGGCGCTCGAACTGGGCCGCCGAGTAGGCGCGGCGCTTGAGCATCTCGAGCGTGGCCGTGGTCGTGAACGTGCTGATGCGGCCCAGCTCCATGCCCTTGACCTCGCGGTCGATGTCGGCGTGGGTTGCGTCCCGGCTCATGTCCTGGATCACGGCCGTGCCGCCGGAGCGAAGGACACGGTGCATCTCGGCGAGGGCGCTGCGCGGCAGGGTGAAGTTCTTGAACGCGGCCTGGCAGACGACCAGGTCGAAGGACTCGTTGGCGAAGGGCATCTCGGCCACGTCGCCCTGGCGGAACTCGACCTCGACCCCGGCCCGGCGGGCGTTCTCGGCGGCGATCTCGACGAAGGTGCGGCTGATGTCGAGGCCGGTCACCTGGAAGCCTCCTAGCCGGGCGATCTCGATCGCCAGGTATCCAGGTCCGGGCGCGACCTCGAGCACCCGTGCGCCTGGGAGGAGGCCCGCGGTCAGCTGCGAAGCCTGCTTCCTGTACGCCTCGAGCTGGCTCTGCGAGCCCCTGACGCGTGCGTACCACCGCGCGATCGCACCTTCCATCTCGGGTCCCTTGAATCGCCAGCGCTTGGTTTCGGTCATCTGCATCTCGATACTCCTTATCTAACGTTGTTAGTTGCTTCGCTGCAGATTACACCTAACAATGTTAGGATTGCAAGCATCACTACAAGACCTAGAGGAGAATCACCGCCTTGAGCCCTGAGGACGAGAAACCGCGAGGCCTGACCCGGGAGCGCCTGGTCGCGGCGGCCCTGGACCTGGTGAACCATCACGGATTGGACGGCCTCGCCATGAGGGCCCTGGCCGACCGCCTCGACGTCAAGGCAGCCTCCCTCTACTGGCACGTGAGAGACCGCGATGAGCTGCTCGAGCTGCTGGCCGAGTCCCTGCTGGAGGGAGTCCGCCGCCCGCGCGCCACCGGCGGGTGGCGAGAGGCGGTGCTGGCGACGGCCGAGTCGTTACGCCGTCAGGTCGCGAGGCAGAAGGACGCCGGCAAGATCCTGCTCGAGGTGCCCGACGCGGTGCGCCGAAGCGATGTCTTCGCCGACCTCCACGCGAACCTCGAGAGGGCGGGTCTGTCCTCTGGCGAAGCGGGCGACGTCGCGCTGATGCTGATGAACTACGTCATCGGCGCGGATCAACCGGTGGAGGAGCCCGCCGCCAAGAGCGGCGGCACGGCGTCGATCAACATCGACTCGGGTTCGCGTGGGGTGGTCCTTCGGGCGGGACCTCCGGGGATGCAGACCTTGACCCGCGTGCCGCACGACCAGAGCGCGGCGGCGCCGGCCGTGATCGTGCACGGCACGGTCGTCGTCCGCCGCCTGCGCGGGGTCGGGCGCGGAGAGCTGGAGCTGAACCCAGGGCGCGCGTGGACCTTCAAGGTCCAGGCGCCGACGTGGAACACGGTGCTCGACGTCGGCGGCCTCGACGTCAGGGG
>VBJE01000180.1:0-20528 GCA_005879675.1 Chloroflexota bacterium | reverse complement strand
CGTGGTCGCAAGGGCAAGCACCGGGGCGGTGAAGGTCCGGCTCGACGACTTCGCGACCCACGTCACCGTGGCCGACCTGCGCTGGCAGAGCGAGGGCGCCTCCGAGCGCGCGAATCGCTACGAGCTGCAGATCAGCAGCGGCGCGGTGAAGGTCACGCTCGACTCCTACGCGCCGAAGGTCGCCGCGGTTGCCCAGGTGGCGACACCGCGCGACACTGGCAAAGCGGCGTCGGCGCTGGAGATCCTCCTCGATGGGGTGGAGGCGCGCGTCCGGAAGCGTTAACGGCTGGAGGGAGGTCTCGCATGCCCGCGTTCCCGCGCGTAACGACCATTTGGGCACGAATGGCGCGATCCAAAGCATTCGATACGGCCATCCGTGCCCACATGGCTGAGTGAGAGGGCTGCTTTCGCTCTTCGCGTCTTAACGGGCTGGGTTTCCTTGCGCCGTGCTCGCGGGTAGCGTGCCGCGAAAAGACCTGGAGGCGCACATGATTTTCCTGGCCGCAGCACCCGACATCCAACCCATCACCGACCTGATCACGACCTGGATCCATATCGGCCAGGCGCTGGTCGGTTCGATCGGAGCGCTCGCGTTCATCTTCGCTTTCATCTGGAAGATCACCGCGGTGGAGTCCAAATCTGCCCTTGCCGCCAAGCAGTGGATCCAGCGCATCGTCGTGGGCACCATCGGCGTCGAGGTCGCGAGCTCCCTCGTCGGCATCCTCACCAGCTCCGTGCCGACGCGCTAGGCCGGCCCCTATGGACCTGACATGGCTCAAGGCCCTGTACGAGGAGCTGGGCCGGATCGAGGGCTACCTCTACACGATCGTCCATCCCAACCTCGTGGTGGCCAAGATCCTGGACGACAGCGTCGGACTGCTCCTGAAGGTCTGGTTCAAGTTCATCCTCAGCACGACCGACCTCGACACGGGCGGCGACTTCGTGACCAGCGCCACGATCCAGCGCTTCGAGCCGAAGGTCCAGCTCATCGCCAACGCCGCGCTCGTGCTCGTCGCGCTGTGGGCCTCGTACCGAATCATGTGGGGGCACGGGCTTCTCACCCAGTACTCGGTTCGCACCCTGCTGCCGCGCATGTTCATGGCCGCCGTGCTGATCAACTTCGCCATGCCGCTGTTCCAGATGGTCGTGTCAGCGACGAACGCGATCAGCCACTCGGTGCAGACCTTGGCGGTGACCGACGACCTGACGACCCTGGTCGCCGGCCTGAAGCGCGGTGACCCGGGCACCGGTACATGGGAGATAGTCACCACGGGCGCCCTCGCCGGAGGCTACGGCGTGCTCGCCATCGCTTACCTGGTCCGCTACGCCGTGCTCATCGTGCTCGCGGTGACGGCCCCGCTCGCGGCGCTCTTCTTCATGCTGCCGGAGACCGACCACCTGGCGAAGATGTGGACCACCCACTTCACCTCCAACCTCTTGATGCAGCCGGCGCAGCTGTTCGTGCTCGCGGTCGGCCTTGCGCTCGAACGCGATGGCATCAGCCCCGTCCATCATCTCTTCGCGCTGGCGTCGCTTCTGATCGTGTTCAAGGTCCCGGGCGCGCTCGGCGGCGCTGAAAAGGCGGCGCACAGGCTCGAATCGACCGTGCACGGAGCCTTCAAGCAAGTCGTGCACGCCGTGGCGAAGGCGTGATCCGCATCGTCGCCGCTTTCGCGGGCGTGATGGCGATGTTCCTGGTCGGTGCGACGCAGGTGCCGAGTCACATCCGCCTTCCGGTGGCGGCTGTCGTCGTGGGAGCTGTCGTCACGCAGCCTTTCGGCTGCACCCCGCTCGAGCTCGAGCCGTTCGACCCGGCGTGCCCTTCGCACCATGTGCACACGGGTGTCGACCTCGCTGCGCGGGCGGGCGAAGAAGTCCACTCGGCGACGTCGGGTGCGGCGGTGACCGGATACGACCCGGCCGGCGCGGGGAACTACGTGGCGGTCATCGCCGGTGACCACGTGCGCGTTCTCTACTGCCACCTGTCCGGCTTCGCGGTCCGGTCGGGCGACCCCGTGACCGCGGGGGAGGTCATCGGCTTCGTCGGCGCCACCGGCCTCGCGACCGGGCCGCACGTCCACCTCGAGGTCCAGGTCGACGGCCGCCCGGTCGACCCGCAGGTCCTTCTTGGCCCTTAACAACCTGGGTAGGCGGGGATGGCTCCAGTACCTAGCCTGGGACCAATCTCACGGAGGTGATGCGATGCTCAACAAAGTCATTCTCATCGGCAACCTGACGGCGGACCCTGACGTCAAGGCGACACCCAAGGGCACGTACGTCGCCAAGGTGCGGCTGGCGACGAACTACTACGCGGGCAAGGACGACGCCGGCACCCGCAAGGAGCTGGCCGAGTTCCACAACCTGGTCATGTTCGGCAAGCTCGCCGAGTTCGCCGGCCAGTACCTGCAGAAAGGCCGCTCGATCTACGCCGAGGGCAGGCTGCACACCAGCTCGTGGGAGGACGCCGCGGGCCAGAAGCGTTACCGCACCGAGGTGATCGTCGAGGTGGTCAAGTTCATCGGCAAGCGACCGCAGGAGGCGGTCCTGGCCGCCGCTGCGGCGGTCCCGGCCGCCGCTGCCTGAGGGGGACAGGCCCAGGGCCTGGGACGTAATCTTGTAATCGGTGGCCGAAGATGTCGTCGCCTGGTTCGCCGCGCGAGTTCCGTCCGGCTGGTTCGTCGGCCCGCCGGACGTGACCGCGGACGGGGAGGAGATCCTCGTCATGGGCACCCTGCCCGACGTCGAGCTGGCCGGCGGCACCGCCAGGTCGGGCCGGGCCGCCGCCCGCCTCGCCAGGATCGACCGCTTCCGCGAGGAGACCCGCGACGACAGGATCCGGATCGCGCGCGACGCCGAGCGCCAGTTCGGCCGCAAGGTGGCCTGGGGCGCCCGGTGCGGCGAGGAGGCGAGGATCTTCACGACCCTCAGCGTCCCGGTCATGACGCGCCTGCGCATGAACGAGCGCTCGATCCTCGACACGCTCGTCGCCGGCGGTGTCGCCCGCAGCCGGAGCGAGGCGCTGGCCTGGTGCGTCCGGCTGGTAGGCATGCACCAGGCGGACTGGATCAAGGGCCTTCGCGACGCCCTTGTCAAAGTGGACGAAATCCGCAGCAAAGGACCGCTGAACTAGGCCAACCGAGAATACGAGCGCGTGTGGAACAGGGGATGTCTGCGGAAGGGGACGGAGTCCTCTTCCGCGCGTAAATCCGCAGTAAAGGACCTCTGAACTAGTCACACCCCTCGATACTGTTGGCCACTTTGATCGCCGAGGGCGAACGTAGGCACGTAATCGTCATGGGCGCGGGCCCGGCGGGCCTGACCGCCGCCTACGAGCTGCTCAAGCGCGACGTGCCGGTGACCGTCCTGGAGAAGGACCCCAAGCAGGTCGGAGGCCTGGCGAGGACCGTGGAGCACAACGGCTACCGCTTCGACATCGGCGGCCATCGGTTCTTCTCCAAGAACGAGGAGGTCGAGGACCTCTGGACGGAGATCCTGGGCGACGAGATGCTGAACCGCGGCCGCCTCTCGCGCATCTACTACCGCGGCCGCTTCTTCGCCTACCCGATCCAGGCTTTCAACGCGCTCTGGAACCTGGGCCCGCTGGAGGCGGCCCTGTGTCTCGCCAGCTACCTCCGGGCGCGACTGCGGCCGGTGAAGAACCCGAGGTCGCTGGAGGAGTGGGTGCGCAACCAGTTCGGGTGGCGCCTGTACAGCATCTTCTTCAAGACCTACACCGAAAAGGTGTGGGGCATCAGCACCAAGGAGCTGTCGGCGGACTGGGCTGCGCAGCGCATCAAGAGCCTCGACCTGTGGGTCGTCATCCGCAGCGCGCTGCTTCCAAATCGCAAGCCGCGCCGGCGTGGAGAGGTCGTGACCACCCTCATCGACCGGTTCCGTTATCCGCGCCTCGGTCCCGGCCAGATGTGGGAGCGCGTGGCCGAGATCAGCGCCGGGAAAGGTCACCCCGTGCTGCTCGGACGCGCCGTCAGCCGCATCGAGCACGTCGACGGCGCGGTCACGGCCGTCGTCACGACCGGGGCGGGCGGCGAGGCCGAGAGGCACGAGGGCACCGATTTCATATCCAGCATCCCGATCCGGGAGCTGGTCGCCAGGCTCGAGCCCCCGGCGCCCGCGGCGGTGCGCCAGGCCGCGGAAAGGCTCGGCTATCGCGATTTCATCAGCATCGCGCTGATGATCGACCGGCCGTCGGTGTTCCCCGACAACTGGATCTACATTCACGACCCGAACGTGCGGGTGGGCAGGATCCAGAACTTCAAGAACTGGAGTCCCGACATGGTTCCCGATCCCAGCAAGACCTGCCTCGGGCTCGAGTACTTCTGCTTCGAGGGCGACGGCCTGTGGACGATGCCGGACGCGGACATGATCGAGCTGGCCAAGAAAGAGCTCGCGCAGCTCGGGATCTGCGAAGCGGGCGAAGTGTTCGACGGGGTGGTCGTGCGCCAGCCCAAGGCGTACCCGGTCTACGACGACAGCTACCAGGCCAACGTCGGGGTTGTGCGCGAATACATCGCGAGCGAGCTACCTAACCTGCACCTCGCGGGGCGGAACGGGATGCACAAGTACAACAACCAGGATCACTCGATGATGACGGCGCTGCTCGTGGCGCGCCGCATCGCCACCGGTTCGCTGCTCGATCCCTGGAAGGTCAACGCCGATGCCGTCTACCACGAGGACATCAAGGTCGGCGAGCGTGACCTCGCGGGCCGCCAGGTCCCGGAGCGAATTCCCGCTAAGGCCTAGAGAGCGGCTTTCGGGCGGGCGAAGTTTGCGGCCACGAAGCTCGCGACCGCAAGCACCGCGAAGAGAACGGCGTGCTTGTAGTGCGGGCCCGATGTGGACGAAGTCGCGATCTGCAGCACCCCGAGCGCGTAGAGGGCGGCGACGATGATGAAGACAACCCCGACCACCCCCAGCGCGACCGCGACCGAACGCGACCTGGTCACGGGTTGAAATGTAACAAAGCCAGGCTGATAAGGCCGGCGGCGATGCAGTACCAGCCGTAGGGGTCCAGCCGTCCCGAACGGAAGTAGCGGAGGAGGAACCGCGCGCTGGCGTAGGCGGCGATCCCGGAGAGGACCGCGGCGGCCACATATTCGCCGATCGGGACGCCGCTGGTGAGGAGCCCGGGTACCTCGACCAACCCGGCGCCGAGGATCACGGGAGTCGCGAGCAGGAAGGAGAATCGCGCCGCCTCCTGGTGGCGCAGGCCCGCGATGAGACCGCCGCCGATGGTGACGCCGGAGCGAGAGATGCCGGGAATGAAGGCCAACGCCTGGCACGCGCCGACGATGGCCGCGGCGCGAAAGCTGATGCGCTCCGCCGACGCGAAGTGCGCCTCCTGCTCGGTGCGGGACGCTCCGCGCTCGGTTCGCCGGCGCAGGAACTCGAAGCCGAGCATGAGCAGACCGTTGACCATCAGAAACCCCGCGGCTACGTACGGGCTGGCGAATAACGACTTGATCCGGCTCTCCAGAAAGACGCCCAGGATGGCCGCGGGGATGGTGCCGACGAGCAGCAGCATGGCGAGGCGCTCCGAGTCGTTGCGGATCCGGCCGGCGATCGCGGCGGTGAAGAACCCGCGGACGAGCGCCACCCACTGCTGCCGATAGAGGACCAGCAGCGCGCTCGCGGTGCCGAGGTGGAGGAGGACCAGGAAGGGGACGAACGACGGGTCCGACTGCTTGAAGGACCAATGGAGGAGACTCGGCACGAGCACCGCGTGGCCAAGCGACGAGACGGGAAACAGCTCGCTCGCTCCCTGTAGCAGGCCCATGAACAATGCCTGCGCCAGGCTCACGGGCTAGATTGTCTGGGAATGGCTCGACTGGCTGCCTTCAACCCCGCTGTCAAAACGCTCGACGAATCGATCGCGCGAGCCATAGCGGCGGAGCGGCTTGGCTACGAATCGGTGTGGACGACCCAGATGCCCGACGCTCGCGACGCCGCGCTCGTGCTCGCGGCGTACGCCCACGCCACCGAGCGTGTGAAGCTCGGCACGGGTGTGCTGCCGATCTACACCCGCCATCCGACGGCGATGGCGCAGATGGCTGCCACGCTCGACGAGCTGTCCGGCGGCCGCTTCATCCTCGGCATCGGCATCAGCCACAAGGTCACCGTGGAGGGGATGTGGGGCCTGAAGCTCGACGATCCGGTCGGCGCGATGCGCGAGTACCTGACCATCGTGCGCTCGATCCTGCGCGACGGCGCAGCCGGCGTCGAAGGCGCCCAATTCACCGCGCGAAGCGTTTACTCCGCGCCGCGGGGCGCCGACCTCCCGGTCATGATCTCGGCACTCAACCCGCGCATGCTGGAGCTGGCCGGCGAGCTCGCCGACGGCATCGTCCTCTACATGTGCACCCCGGCCTACGTGCGCGACGTCGTCGTCCCCACCGTCAAGAAGGCGCGGGAGAGGGCGGGCAAGTCGATGGAAGGGTTCGACGTCGTCTCGGCGGTGCCCGTGTGTCTCACCACCGACCGCGCGGCGGCGCACGACGTCTTTCGCAAGACCGTGGCGCGATACGCGGGACTCCCGTACTACCGAAAGATGATGGACGCGAGCGGGCTCCGCTCAGAGCTCGAGGCGGAACGCGTCGATGAGCGGGTCCTGGATGAGCTCGCGGGGATCGGCGACGAGGACCAGGTGCGCGACGCCGTGCGTCGCTACCGCGAGGCGGGCGTCACCCTGCCGGGGGTCGGTCCGTTCGGCGGGCACGAAGGGGCGAAGGGATTCGAGGCGACGCTGGAGGCGGCCGCGACTTAGCCGAGGCCGGTCGCCGCTTCGTCGAGCAGCTTGCGTGCGGTAGCGAACTCGCGATGGACCGCGTCCTCCTCGGCCCGGCCCAGCGCCTCGATGACCTTCGTCCAGCGCGCGTCGTCGCGCTCGGCCAGCGCCGCGCGCACCTGGCCGATCGTCTGGGTCGCGAACAGCAGCCCTCCGCCGGGGTTGTCCAGGATCGAGCGCGCGATCTCGATCTGCGAGCGCGCCCAGGGCACGATCTCGCCGCCCGGGTGCGTGTCTAGCGGCTTGGGCCGGAGGACCTCCATCCGCGGTCTATTTTCCCGCAAGCGCATCCAGAGGCTCGCCGGCGAGGCGATAGATGGTCCAGTCCGAGTTCGGCCTGGCACCCAGGCGCTCGTAGAAGCGGATGGCGCTCTCGTTCCAGTCGAGCACAGCCCACTCCAGGCGGCCGCAGCCGCGCTCCACGGCGACCTGCGCGAGCCTCTCCAGCAGGGCGCGGCCGATGCCGGAGCCGCGACGCTCGGGCAGCACGAAGAGGTCCTCGAGGTAGATCCCGGGCTGGGCGAGAAAGGTCGAGAAGTTGTGAAAGAAGAGCGCGAATCCGACCGCCGCCTCGCCGTCCTCGGCGATCAGCGTCTCGGCGTAGGGGCGCTCGCCGAACAGGGCGCGCTCGAGCTTCTCCTCGGTCATCGTCACCTCCGGCTCGAGCCGCTCGTAGCGGGCCAGGCCGCGGATCAGCTCCGCGATTAGGGGCACGTCGGCCTTCTTGCCGGCGCGGATTTGAAGGCTCACTTGGGGCGATCCTTCAACCGGAAGACGAACCGCATGGCGCCGTGCGTGTCCGAGAAGCTCGCGATCTTGTTGTCGACGAGTCCCGCCGCGAGGCCCGCGTCGATCAGGTCCGTGTCGCGCAGCGGACTGCCGGCGCCCTTCGCCCGGACGACCCAGATTGCCCCGTTCGGCTCGATCCAGGTCTTGAGCTCGCGCAGCCGGGCCAGGTCGCCCCGGTCGTTCGCCCCGAGGAAGACGAGGTCGCACGGGGTGCGCGGCTTGCCCTCGACGACGTCGCGCGTCCGCTCGCGAAGGAGCTTCACGAAGGAAGGGTGGTCCAGGTCGACCAGCGCCACCTTCGACCCGGGCTTGACCCCGAGCTTGTCAAGGAGCGGTTTTGTCGTTTCCGCCACGCACCGCTCCGAAGACGATCACGCCCAGCAGCCATCCCGCGTATGCGCCCGCGATCACCAGGATGATCAGGGGTATCGGGTTGCCGACCCGGCTCGACAGCAGGCTCCCGAAGCCCACGAGGAGGCCGAACACGACCGCGCCGGCGACGCCGCCCGCGGCCGCACCGATGAGTGCCGCCGGCGTGATCCTGGGTCTCAGACTTCGATCACCTGCAGGTCTTTGACGGCGCCCGAAACGGTCCCGGAGTAGACATGGTTGAAGAAGAATCGGGTCCCGGGATGGCGGCGCTTCAGCTTGGCCGCCGCCTCCCAGCTCATGTGGCTGAAGACGTCGCCGGGACCTGTCGCCTCGACGATGGCGACGTCCGCGTGGTCGACGAGCTTGTCGAGCGGAGCGGTCGGCTCCGTGTCTCCCGAGTAGGCGACCACCTTGCCGTTGACGTGGATCCGGTAGCCCGTACCGCCCATCGTGCCGTGGTCGAGGCGCACGGTCTCATACCGCACGCCGGCCACGGTGCCCGAAGGCCTGGCGGTCACGTAACGCGCCTTGAACTGCGGCCGCATGACGCGCTTCCAGTCCGGGCCCCAGCTGACCTCCCACAGCTTCTCGAGATAATCCTCGACGCCGGAGGGGCCGACGAACGTGATCGGCCGCCGGTCGACGAAGACTCGATGCAGCACGAACGGCGGCAGGCCGAGCGTGTGGTCGCCGTGGAAGTGGGTGAGGAAGACGACCTCGATGTCCCCAGGGTCGACTCCCAGGCGATGCATGTGGGGAAGGAGGGGCGCGCCGCCATCCAGGAGCACGCGGCCGTCGACCACGACGGCTCCGTTGTAGCGGTCCAGCGAGAACGCCGCGCCGCTACCGAGGAACGCGAGCTTTACGCGATGGTTACCGCCGGGTTCAGATACACGTCCTGGATTGCGTGTAGTAATTCGATGCCCTCCTTCATCGGGCGCTGGAACGATTTCCGGCCGCTGATCAGACCCATGCCGCCCGCGCGCTTGTTGATGACGGCGGTGCGGACAGCCTCTTTCAGGTCTGCGGCGCCTTTGCTCTCACCCCCCGAGTTGATCAGACCCGCTCTCCCCATGTAGTTGTTGATCACCTGGTAACGGCACAGGTCGATGGGATGGTCGCTTGACAGCTTGTCGTAGACCGCCGGGGCGGTCTTGCCGAAGCCGATGACCTCGAACCCGCGGTTGGTGTCGGGCAGCTTCTGCTTGATGATGTCGGCCTCGATCGTGACGCCGAGGTGGTTGGCCTGCCCGGTCAGGTCCGCCGCCGTCTCGTAGTTCTTCCCGTCCTTCTTGAAGGCGTTGTTGCGGACGTAGCACCACAGCACCGTCGCCATGCCGAGCTCGTGAGCCTGGTGGAAGGCGACGGCGATCTCCTGCAGCTGCCGGTCTGACTCCGGCGAGCCGAAGTAGATGGTGGCCCCGACCGCCACCGCCCCCATCTCCCAGGCTTCCTTGACGGTGCCGAAGAGGATCTGGTCGGCGTGGTTCGGATAGGTCAGGAGCTCGTTGTGGTTGAGCTTGCAGATGAACGGGATCCTGTGCGCGTACCGGCGCGCGACCGAGCCGAGGACGCCGAACGTCGAGGCGACGGCGTTGCAGCCGGCCTCGACCGCCAGCTGGACGATCTTCTCGCCGTCGAAGTAGATCGGATTGGGAGCAAAAGAGGCGCCGGCCGAGTGCTCGATCCCCTGGTCCACGGGCAGGATCGAGAGATAGCCTGTCCCGGCCAGGCGGCCGTGGTCGAGCAGCGACTCGAAGCTCCGCAGCACGCGCGTGGGGCGGTCGCTGTCCTTCCAGACCCTGTCGACGAAGTCTCCGCCGGGGAGGTGGAGCTGCTCTTTGGGCACGGTCTGGCATTTGTGCTCGAGGAGGTCGCGGGCATCATCGCCCAGCACCTCTTCTATCTTTCCTATCGAACCCCTGGTAACTGTTGCCATCACTGCCTCTTACACATTTGATTAGCGCGTCTCGCAAGGACGCGAATTCACCATCCGTCACTCTATAGTGCGCCGATATGACCCAGCGGGCGAGCGATCTTCTTGGCGAGGTGGCGGACCGGCTGTCCAGTGACGCCGCCGAGAGCGGGATCGTGGCCGCCGAGGCCGTGCGCGCGATCGAGCCGGAGCTGCTGCACGGCTACAAGGACGAGTCGCTCGACGAGCTGGCCAAGATGTCGGTCACGTTCCTCCAGGCGCTGTTCCGCTCTCTCCGCCTCGACTCCAAGGTGCCGTGGCCGGAGTACTACACGCAGGCGCGGGAGTTCGCGCGCCGCTACGCGGAAAAAGGCGTCCCCCTGGAGTCGCTGATGGAGGGGCTGGCGGTCTTCCGGCGCACCGTCGTGGCGCGCGTGATCGAAGCCCTGGGGGAGAGCCCCTACGCCGACGAGGTCATGCTCCTGGCGCAGAGCCGCCTCGGCGACGTCATCGAGCACCTCAACTCGAGCTTCATCCGCGGCTACCTCGACTACACCGAGAGCAAGCACCGCGCCCGCCAGACGGAGCTCCACGGGCTGTACCACATCGCCAGCGCGCTCGGCCGCTCGCTCGACGTCAACGAGATCGCCGAGGTGGGCCTGCGCGAGACGCTCAAGGTCCTCGGCCTCCAGGCCGGCGCCGTCTGGGTGCGCGAAGGCGCGCGCCTCAAGCTGGCGAAGACGATCGGCATGCAGCCGGGCGAGGAGGAGGAGTTCTCCGAGACCGGCCGCTCCGGCCTCAGCCGCGTGGTCGAGGTGGCGTCGGGCTCGGCCGAGTCGCGCGTCGACCGCATCGCCGGCGAGTGGAGCGCCATCCGCGCCGAGCTTCGGACCAAGGGCGTGCTGCTCGGGGCGATGACGGTCGCCACCAGGCTGCCGCGCACCTTCGAGTCGAGCGACCTCGAGTTCGTCGCCGCCGTCGCCGACCAGATCGCGGTCGCGCTCGATCGCGCGCGCCAGCACACCAAGGAGGCGCGCACCGACTACCTCACCGGGCTCGCCAACCGCCCGGAGTTCGAGCGCGCCATCGACCGCGCCGTCGCCTCGGCCGACAGGCACAAGCGCCGGCTGGCGCTGATGATGATCGACCTCGACAACCTGAAGGAGATCAACGACACGTACGGCCACCACGTCGGCGACGAGGCCATCCGCGTCCTGGCCGCGGAGCTGCAGCGCGCGGTGCGCGCCACCGACACGAGCGGACGGCTGGGCGGTGACGAGTTCGGCGTCGCCATGCCCGACGCCGACGAGCGCGACGCCCGTGAGGTGGGAATCCGGGTGCGCGAGGCGCTCGAGCACCTCAACCGCACGGCCAAGCTGCCGGTCCCAGTCGAGTTCAGCATCGGCATCACAGCCTGGCGGCAGGGCCTGGACTGGCAGGCGATGTACCAGTCCGCGGACAAAGCGCTGTACGTCGACAAGCGCCGTCGCCACTCGGCCCGGAAGAGGCTGAGCGATACTCCGACCAAGCCGCCCACTCCAGCCAAGCATCCGACCACCCGCCCGCACCTCATCCCGGGCGGCGACTCAGGCGAAGACTGCTAGACAGGACGATCCCCCGCGGAAAGGTCCTCGACGCGTCGTTCTTCGCGCGCGACACCCGGGAGGTGGCGCGCGACCTCCTCGACAAGGTCCTCGTCCGCGAGGTCGACGGCCGGGTGATGTGGGGCCGGCTGGTGGAGGTCGAGGCGTATCTCGGGCCCGACGACCTGGCCGCCCATTCCCGCGGCGGTAGGCGCACGGCGCGGACCGAGGTCATGTACGGCGCGCCCGGCCACGCGTACGTCTACTTCACCTACGGGATGCACTGGTGCCTCAACTTCGTCACCCGGGAAGCGGGCGTTCCGCAGGCCGTGCTCGTGCGCGCGCTCGAGCCTGGGCCGGAGGTCGGCCGCTGCAGCGGGCCGGGCCTGGTCACCCGCGCGTTGGGTATCGACCGCGCGCTGAACGGGGCCCCGCTGGCGCCGCCGGACCTCTACGTGGTCGACGACGGAGCGAAGCGGCGACGTGTCTTCGTCACGCGCCGCATCGGCGTCCAGGGCACCGGTCGCTGGGAGAAGCGCCTTCTCCGCTACGCCGTCGACTCGCCGTCGTTATCCCGACCTTTAAGTCGGGGGCCAGTCAGGCGGAAAAGGGTCAAGACGCTCTAGCTTTTCCCAGTCGGCGCGGAGCGGCGCGAAGGCGTCGACAGCGGTGCAGCCCTGGGGTCCGGCAACGGCATCGTGGGGAACATGGCTCGGAATCTCGTACGTGTCGCCGGCGTGCAGCTCGCGCTTCTGGCCGCCGACGGTGAACGTCATCGACCCCTGGAGGATGAAGCCGAGCTGCTCGTTCTCGTGGTGATGCTCGGGCACGGAGCTGCCGGGCTCCAGGTCGACGATGGCCAGCGTCATGCGCTCGCCGTTGATCGCCCGCGCCGTCACGCCATCGCGCAGCTTGAGTCCCCGCAGGCCGGCCAGCGGCTGGAACGGACTATTCAACTTCGCGGTCGATGATGGTCGCGGTGCCGAGGCCGCCGCCGCAGCACATCGTCTCGAGCCCGTAGCGCAGATCGCGGCGCTCGAGCTCGTAGAGGAGGCGGTTCATGAGGATCGCTCCCGACGCCCCGAGGGGATGGCCGACCGCGATCGCCCCGCCGTTGACGTTGGTCTTGGCCAGGTCGGCGCCGGTCTCCTTCTGCCAGGCGAGGACCACGGATGCGAACGCCTCGTTGACCTCGAACAGGTCGATGCTCTTCAGGTCGAGGCCGGCTCGCTTGAGGACCGCGGCGGTGCCCGGGATCGGGCCCTCGAGCATGAGCACCGGGTCGGTGCCGACCACCGCCTGGGCGCGGATCCGGGCCCGCGGCTTGACGCCCAGCTGCTTTGCCTTCTCCAGCGACATCAGCAGCACCGCTGCCGCGCCGTCGGAGATCTGGCTCGAGTTGCCGGCGGTGATGGAGTGCTGGGGGTTGAACGCCGGCTGCAACGCGGAGGTCGTCTCGTAGCTCGCGGTGGCGCGGATTCCTTCGTCGCGCGCGAAGACCTCGTGCTGTCCGTTGGAGATGTCGACGGGCATGATCTGGGAGGTGAAGTAGCCCTTCTCCGTCGCCTCGTGCGCGCGGTGGTGGCTCTCCACGCTGAACTCGTCCATCGCCTGCCTCGAGATGCCGTACTTGCGCGCCATCAGCTCGGCGGAGATGCCCTGGGGAACGAGGTCGTAGAGCTCCATCAGCTCCGGGGGAAACGGCGTGCCCGGCGAGACCGCGTTCGAGCCCATGGGCACGCGGGACATGGACTCCACGCCGCCGGCGATCGTGATGTCGCAGACACCCGACTGGATGAGGTTCGCGGCGAAATGGAGCGCCTGCTGGCTCGAGCCGCACTGGCGGTCGACCGTCGTTGCCGGCGTGGTCACGGGGAAGCCCGCGGTCAGCCACGCGTTGCGCCCGACGTTGAGGCTCTGCTCGCCGACCTGGCTCACGCATCCGAAGACCACGTCCTCCACCTGCTCTGGCTCGATGCCGGCGCGATGCACGAGCTCTTTCAGGACGAGGGAGCCGAGGACCACCGGGTGCACGTCCTTGAGCTTGCCGTTGCGACGGCCGATCGGTGTCCGCACCGCCTCCACGATCACTACTTCGCGCATTGGTCCGTGCCCTCCTCTAACGAGTCCGAAGTGTCTGTGTCAACCCACCAGGATTTGCCTGGCGGTGCGATTGTTTTCATTGTTGACGTGCCTTTAGACGCCTGTTAACTTTCGCGTCGCCCCAAGCGGCTGAGTACGGTAAACCTGAGGATACCGAACGTCGAGTAGGTGGAAGGTCCGGAGCAATCCGGGATGGAAACCGAAAAACGCATAGGGGACTTCAGGGTAAACAGGAAGGTCTCTTGGGGCATTAGTTTTCCCCAGAACCTCCACACGGGCGTCTTAATTCAAAAGCCCCATTTTTGAAGCCTTTGCGCAGGCTTTGTCCACAGCATCGGCGCCGAACTTTGCACCCCCTCGCCGCAGCCTCCGAACGCCGTCGGCCAGGCGCTCCACCGGGTCGGGGTCCTCGTAGCGAAGCCAGCGGTACGCCGCCGGCCGCGACCCTCCCGGATGGGCCGACAGATAGGCGGCGACCACGATCTCTTCCACGTCCTTCAACAATCCGGTCGCGACCAGGGAGTCAAAATCCTGGCCGGCCATGGCGGCCAGCAGCCGCGAGAGCCGGGCGCTCAGGCGACCGGGGTGGGCAGGTCGTACACGCTCGTCCGCAGGGTGCATACGAAGGGCAGGTTGCGGTAGAGCTCGCGGTAATCGAGGCCGTAGCCGACGACGTAGTCGTTGGGGATCTGAAACCCCACGTACCTCACCGGAAAGTTGACCAGCCGGCGCAGCGGGCGGTCGAGAAGCGTGACCACCTCGAGCGATGCCGGCCGGCGGCGGCGAAGCTCGCTCAGGACATAGTCGAGCGTGAAGCCGGTGTTGACGATGTCCTCGACCAGAAGCACGTGCCGGCCCTCGATCGGGTAGTCGATGTCGCGGACGATCCGAACTCGATCCTGAGGCTGCGCCCCGGCGAAGCGATGAAGGTCGAGGTAGTCGATCACGAACGGGACCTTGATCTGTCGCGCCAGGTCGGCGAGGAAGAAGGTGACGCCCTTGAGCACGCCGACGACGACCAGCGACTGGCCGCGGTAGTCGCGCGAGATCTTGCGCCCGAGCGCCCGCAGCCGCGTCTCCAGCTCCACCGGCGAGATCAGGATCTCGCCGACGTCCTCCTTGCGGAGGTCGTGGACGTCCAGGGCGCCGTAGCCGGCCTTCGCCAGCAGCTGCTGGTAGTCCTTGCGATACAGCAGCCGCACGTTGAGCTCCGGGTAAAGCTCGCGGACCAGCCTCAGCTTGCGGTTCTTCGGCGTGACGAGCGACTGCTTCATCGTCGTCAGCTCGATGTAGAGGTCGTGCTCGGGCAGGTAGAAGTCGGGAGTGAACATCTCCGCCACCCGTGTGTCTTCCCACGCGAGCGGGAACGACACCGGCTCGTACTGCCAGCGGATGCGGTAGTAGTCGAGGAAGCGGGCGAACTCCTGCTCGGAGGGATGCGCGAACTCCACGCGCGAGTGGGCTGGGCCGGTGCGCCGGACCAAGCGCGACCGCTGGCGGACGGGGCGGCGCCACTTTTGGGGAACTGATGGGGAAACCGACGACGCCAAGGAAACGATGGTGATTGTACTCTCGCGGTTGGGGCCTTCTCGATTGAGCACACCGGCGCAGAGGATGGTCGCCGAGCAGCTGCGCCCGCACGGCGTGACGGACGAGCGCGTGCTTCAGGCGATGGCGTCGGTGCCGCGCGAGGAGTTTCTCGCGCTGCGGATGCGACCCCACGCATACGAAGACCGCGCGCTCGCGATCGAATGCGGGCAGACGATCTCGCAGCCGCTCGTGGTCGCGTTGATGGTCCAGGCCGCGGCGCCGCAGCCCGAGGACGTCGCGCTCGAGGTCGGCACAGGCTCCGGCTACGCCGCCGCGGTGCTGAGCCGCCTGTGCCGCCGCGTCGTCACAGTCGAGCGCGAGCCGGCGTTGGCCGAGCACGCGGCGGCGACGCTGCGCCGGCTCGGCTACGACAACGTCGAGGTGGCGGTGGGCGACGGCAGCCTGGGCTGGTCCGCCGGCGCGCCTTACGCCGTGATCCTCGTCGCCGCGGCCGCGCGCGGCGTGCCGCAGCCGCTGCTCGACCAGCTCGCTGAGGGCGGTCGCATGGTCATCCCGGTCGCCGTCTCGCCGGAGGAGCCGCAGGACCTGCGCCTCTATACGCGCCAGGGCGCGGAGGTGACCTACCGCTCGCTGTTCCCGGTGCTGTTCGTACCCCTGCGGCCGGGCTAGGGAGAAGGCTTCGGGGACGGGCTTGGCGACGGCGTCGACGAGGCGCCGATCAGCGCCTGCAGCTGCTGCAGGATATCGCCGACCCTGGCCATCTCAGTCGAGAACGTCGTGAGGTCTCCGCGCTTGAGTGCCGCGTAGGCGGCGTCGTAGTGCTCTTTGGCCTGCGCCACCAGGCTCTGGATCTGCGCGATCTGCTGGGGGGTATAGGTCGTGGGCGGCGGCTGGTTCGTCGGCGGAGGAGCTGCGCCGACCAGCTGCTGGATCGCCTGGTCCAGGGTGGTCGCGTAGGCGACCGTGTCCTGGTCCACCAGGATGATCCGCTTCAGCTCCGGCAGGCTCGCCGACTGCTTGGCGCGGAGGTACACCGGCTCGAAGTAGAGGAACGAGTTGCCGATGGGCACGACCAGCAGGTTGCCCTGCTGGACCTCCGACCCGGCCTGGTCGAACAGGGTGAAGTCGCTGGAGATCGTGGTGTTGGCGTTGATCCGGTTGGCGACCTGCTGCGGCCCGAAGATCGTCTTGTCTTTCGGCAACACGTAGGCGACGTACTGGCCGTAATGCGCGCCGTCGCTCCGGGCCGCGAGCCACGAGACCAGGTTGCTCTTGTTCAGCGGGGTGTACGGCATGATCAGGAGGAACTCCGGGTCTTTTTCGCCGGGCAGCCGGAACAGCACGTAGTACGGGGTCATGGTCGTCGCCTGGCTGCGCGGGCCGCTCTGCGTCGTCGGCACGGCCCACACGTCTTCGCGGGCGAAGAGGACCTTGGCGCCGGCGGGATCCGGGGCCACGTGGTAGGTGGCGTAGATGGTCACCTGCAGGTTGAACAGGTCTTCAGGGACACGCAGGTGCGCGCGCAGGCCCGACGGCATCGTGTCGAGCGGTTTGAAGAGCGCCGGGAACGTCGCCTGGTAGGCCTTGATGAGGGGGTCCTTCGGGTCGACGATGTAGAAGTCGGCGGTGCCTTCGTAAGCGTCGATCACGACCTTGACCGAGTTGCGGATGTAGTTGACCTGGTTGTCCAGCCCGAACGTCTCTGTCTGGGCATACGGATACGTGTCCGCGGTCGTGTAACCGTCGAGGATCCAGTACAGCCGGCCGTCGACGATGACGATGTAGGGGTCGTGGTCGAACTTCAGGAACGGGGCGAGCTCGGATGCGCGCTCTTTGATGTTGCGCCGGTAGAGCATCTGGCTTTTGTCCGTGAGCTGCTGCGTCACGAGCAGGTTGGGGTCGCCGAGCTTCAGCGCCCAGAGGGCGCGGTTCGTCGAGTTGAGCGGCACGCCATGGGTGCCGGCGTAGTTCGTGAAGACGTCGCTGCTGCCCTGCGGAAAGTCGAACTCTTTGACGCTTGACGGCGCGATGTCGTAGTCGTCGGCGAGCGGCACCTCGCCGAAGTAGATCGCCGGTTGGCTGATCGCCAGCGCGCCCCTGGGTGGCAGGTCGCCGACCACCGACACGGGCAGACCCTCGCCGAACACCGCGTTGACCGGGCTCGCGGCCGCGCCGTAACCGTGCGTGTACTGGAGGTGGTCGTTGGTCCAGTTCTGCGCCGCGGGAGACAGCTTGGAGGTGTCGATCTCCCGGCCGCTGATCTCCAGCTGCTGGTAGTTGCCGGTGACGTTGTAGCGGTCGATGTCGATGTCGTGGAACGCGTAGTAGGTCCGGATCGTCTGCTGCTGCTGATAGGTCTCGGCCAGCTGTGTGTAGTCCCACAGCCGGAGGTTGTTGACCGTGACCTGGTCGGTCTGGATGTCCTTCGCGGTCAGCGGCTGGTCGCCGGTGAAGTTCCCGACCGAGACGTCGGACAACCCGTAGGCGGCGCGCGTGCCGGCGATCTCACGCTGGATGTAGGGCAGCTCGTAGGCCTGCGCGTTCGGATTCACGGAGAAGAACTGGATCAGGCTGGGATAGACCTGGCCCACCACGGCCACCGCGATCCACACCGCGGCCGCGGCCACCGGCAGCCACAGCCGGCGCAGCCAGGCGTTGGCGACGAGCGCGCCCGCGAGCACAACGCCGAGTCCCGCCTGGAACGTGTACAGCGGAAGCCGGGCGTTGATGTCCGTGTACGCCGCGCCCCAGACGACGCCACTGTTGTGCGCGAAGAGCAGGTCGTAGCGGCCGATCCACGCGGTCGCGGCCAACGTCGCCGCGAAGGCGGCGGTGAGCACTGAGACGTGGGCGAGCGCGCCCGACGTCGGCCGGAAGTCGAAGGCGTCGCCCCGCCACGAGTAGAGAGCGGCGATAAGGAGGATGGCGAGGAAGTCCAGCCCGAGCGCCCAGTTGCCCACGACGTGCAGGAACGGCAGCGTCAGCAGGTAGAAGGAGATGTCCTGGCCGAGGACCGGGTCCATCGTCCCCGTCGGCGACGCGTGCAGGAAGAGCGCGAGCGACTGCCACTGCGTGGCCGCTCCGAAGGACAGGATGAGGGCGATCGCCGCGGCGACGGCGAGGCTGACCCAGCCCGCGGCGCTGCGGATCACCGAGCGGCGGATGCCCACGGCGCGCAGGGGGCCGCCGGAGCGGATCCGCTGAGCGATGAACACGTTGACGCCCAGGTAGAGGAAAGCGATCGCGAAGCTGCCGATCCACATCGTCCACTCGAGGCCGACGCGGGTGAGATAGACACCGCGAAGGCCGAGCGCGTCATACCACTCGACCTCGGTGATGAAGGACACGATCGGGGTCGCGGCGACGAAGACGATGGCGGCCAGGACGAAGAGGGAGACGCCGACCAGGAAGCGGCGCGAAGGAGGGGGCATCCGGAGCTCGCGCCCCGGCTCGAACGGGCCGCGGCGCTCGAACGGATCGAAGGGCCGGTACCGCCGCGACATGTGAGCGAAGCTTAGACGGACGCCAAGGCACGGTCGTCAGCGGAGAAATCGGCGGCATCATCCTCGGGCGGATGCTCGAGGTGCCAGCGCACCGTGGTGCGCAGCGTCTCGACGGGGTCGGAGGGCGTCCATCCCAGCAGAGAGCGGGCTTTGCGTGCGCTGGCGGCGATGTGCTGGGTCACCGTGCCGGTGAACTTCAAGTCCTCGGGCAGCGCCTCATCCGCGACCCGGACCAGCTCCGCGTCCGACTCCGCGGCCTCCAGGACCATCCGCGACCACATGCGCATCGAGTAGGAGCGGTCCTCGCAGATGTTCATGGCCTCGCCCGCGGGGTGCTGCCGCAGCACCAGGCGAATGGCGCGCGCCACGTCGCGCACGTAGACGCGGCATGTCAGCCACGTGCCCCCTCCGAACGGAATCTTCTTGCGGCCGGCGCGGAGCCGCCGCAGCAGGAACTCCTCGCGCCGCTGGTAGTCATGCTCGCCGTAGACCATCGGCAGCCTCAACGCCGTCGCGCCGCGCGGCAGGTAGACGTCCTCGACGTCGAGCTTGTCGTAGTCGTCCATGCCGGGCATCTTGCCGCGGTATGGGTAGCGCTCAGGCCGGAGGGGGGACTCCTCGTCCAGGGGCACGGGGTCGGTCTCCGCATCGTCGTTCAGCGCCCCGAACGCGCGGTAGACGTCGACGCTGGAGATGACGATCCAGCGCTCGACGTCGGGAAGCACCTCGAGAGCCATCTCCGCGTCGCGACGCGTGAGGGCGCGGCAGTCGATCACCGCCTCGGCCGCGAACGCGTCGAGCTCGGCGCGGTGGCCCTGGAGCTCCGAGCGCTCGCAGTGGAGGTGCCGGACCTCCGGCATGCCATCGGGCTCGAGCACGCCGCGGTGGACGACCATGACCTCGTCGCCCGCGGCGGCGAGCTCCTCGACGGTGGCGCGGCCAATGAAACGCGTCCCGCCGAGGACGATGACCTTCAGGCCTTGTCCTTGCCCGAAGCTTTCGCCGGCGCGGCCGCCTCGGCTGGTTGTGCTCCGACGTGCGGGTTCTTCTCCACGATGAGGTCGATCAGGCCCCATTCGCGCGCCTGCTCGGGGGTCATGAAGAAGTCACGCTCCATCGCTCGCTCTACGTCCTCGAGCTGCCGCTTGCAGTGCTTGGCGTAGATCCGCGCGATCTGCTCACGCTGGCGGAGGATCTCCTGGGCGTGGATCTGGATGTCGGACGCCTGTCCCTGGATGCCCTGCGTGAAGGGCTGGTGGATGAGGATCTGCGAGTGCGGCAGCGACATGCGCATGCCCGGCGCGCCGCCGGCGAGGAGGATCGAGCCGCCGCTCGCGGCAAGACCCGTGCACAGCGTCGCGACCTTCGGCCCGACGTACTGCATCGCGTCGTAGATCGAGAGCGCCGCGGTCAAAGACCCGCCGGGGCTGTTGACGTAGATCTGGATGTCGCGGTCGGGGGACTCGTTCTCGAGGAACAGCAGCTGGGCGGTGACGGTGCTCGCCATATCGTCGTCGATGACGCCGCGGATGAAGATCACGCCGTCCTTGAGGAGCCGCGAGTAGATGTCGTAGGCGCGCTCGCCGCGCCCGTCGTTGGTGATGACTGTTGGAATCAGGTGCATCTCCTCTTTCCTCCCTATCTCCTGGGCAAAAAGCCGATCCGGTCTTTCGGTTTGGGCGGTGGGTTCGCCATCGCCAGGTAAGCGCTGAAGTCGGCCACGCTACGCAGCGCTTCTAAAGGTAGCGAGGCGGTGGCGAGCCGGAGCTTGACGGGAGGGTCTTCTGGCCACGCGCGCGCGTCCGGCTCCGCGCCCAGCTGCCGGGCGAGCTCCGCATAGACCTCGGCCGGCTGGACGCCGAGGGCGTGCGCGACCGCGATCAGGCGCTCGATCGAGACCTCTTTTCGGC
>VBJE01000027.1 GCA_005879675.1 Chloroflexota bacterium | reverse complement strand
CTGTTAAAAAGCTCGACCCCCTCCGCCAGGAGTGGCTTCACGGCAATAATCGCCACGTGGACGAAGCTCGAGCGGAATACTCCCGGGTCAATCTCTCGAGCGATCCCATCTACCGATACCTTCGCATCACCAAGGGCGGCCCCGGCGGGGTCGCCGGTCAGACCTCGGAGCAGGACCTGGTCGACGCGGCCTGGCTGCAGCGCCTGCGCCGAATCCACCAGCTGCAGAGCGCCTGGTGGGTTTTCGCGACCGCGGAGCACTCCCGCTTCCAGCACGCGCTCGGCGCCATGCACCTCGCCGGCGAGTGGGCGCGCCACCTGTACCCGTCTCTCAAGATCTCGTGTCCCGAGGTGCCGTCCTCGCAGCTGGTCGAGGAGACGATGCGCATCGCCGGCCTCCTGCACGACGTCGGTCACGGTCCGTTCGGACACTTCTTCGACGAGAACTACCTGGACACCTGGGGCATCGACCACGAGGTGGTCGGACGCGCGCTGATCACCGGCGCCCTCGCGGACGCCATCGGCGAGCTCGGTGCCTCCCCCACGGCCGACTTCGACGCGGGCGACCGCATCGACCCGCGCTGGGTGGCTTACCTGATCTCGTCGCGCGACCTGGAGGGATTCGAGCCACCGCCGTGGGTCGCGGTCCTTCGGCCGGCGCTCATCGGCGCGTTCTCGGCCGACAACATGGACTACGTCCCTCGCGATTCCTATATATGCGGTGTCTCAGCGGGGCCGGTCGACGTGCAGCGGATCGTCCACTACTCGTTCATCTCCGACCGCGGCCTCACCCTCCATGCGCACGGCGCCGAGGCGCTGTACATGTTCCTCAACTCGCGGCTCTACCTTTATCACCAGGTTTACTTCCACCGCACCGTGCGGCGGATCGACCTCCAGCTGCGCGAGGTCTTTCGGCCCACGATCGAACTGCTCCTCGGCGGCAATCCACTGGATCGTCTCGACCGCTTCCAGGCTTTGACCGAGTGGTCGCTGCTGTCCGACGTGGACAGGTGGGCGCACGGCGACGGCGACCCGAAGCGCCGCGAGCTGGGCCAGGCGTGGGCGGCGGTGGTCGCCCGCCGCCTCAAGTGGCGGCTGATCTACCAGGGTCACACCGATGCTCGGGATATCCCGGCGCAGGCGCTGAGCGTGACCCGGCAGGAGTTCGCGCAACTCATCCGCGGGCGCCTGCCCGCCGGTCTCCGCGAGGTCGAGTTCGAGGTCGACGTCGCCGCACAGGAGTCCCGCGCGTTCAACCCGATGACCGAGACCGCGGACATCCTCTTCTACGAGCCGCTCGAGGACCGTTACCAGCAGAGCCGCGTGCTCGATCTGTTCCGCCGGCTGCCCGTGCGGATGGCGCTGTTCCGCATCTTCGCCCGGGACGAGAGCCACCGGCAGGAGCTGATCCGGGCCGCGAACGAAGTCCTGGGGCTGACCTAGAACCTAGTAGTCGTCGTCCCCGCCGCCGAAGTCGTCGCCCCCTCCGAAGTCCCCTCCGTCGCCGCCGAAGTCGTCGCCACCCTCGCCCCCCTCGAAGTCGCTCTCGCCGGAGCTCACCGTGGCGAACGTCGAGACCAGCCGCCGCAGCGCCGGCTTGCCGCAGTGGGGACAGACCGGGTCGGGTGACGAGAAGCTGCCCAGCAGCGCCGACGAACGCTTGTCGCATTCCTCGCAGCGGTATTCATAGATCGGCACAGCAATACGATTATCGGGAATGATTCCAATCGAGCGCATCCGCGCGGCCGCCGACCGCGCCAGGGCCTACGTGCTGCGCTCGCCGCTGGTCCCGGTCGAAGGCGCCTCGCTCAAGCTCGAGTGCCTCCAGCCGACCGGCAGCTTCAAGGTCCGAGGCTTCTTCGCGGCAGCGCTGGCAATCCCCAAGGAGAGGCTGGCCAAAGGCCTCATCACGGTCAGCGCCGGCAACGCGGCACAGGCCTGCGCGTACGCGGCGCATCAGCTCGGCGTCCCATGCCGGGTGGTCATGTTCGACAACGCGCCGGCGACCAAGATCGACGGCGTCAGGCGCTGGGGCGCAAAGCCGATCCCCATGCCGCGCGACGAGCTCTTCAAGTGGATCGAGACCCAGGGCTGGACCAACGATCCCGAGGCGTTCATCCATCCCTTCGCCGACGACGAGGTCATGGCCGGACACGGCGGGCTCGGGCTCGAGCTGCTCGAAGACATGCCCGACCTCGAGCGCCTCGTCGTGCCGGTCGGGGGCGGCGGCCTGATCACCGGCGTCGCGTCGGCCGCCAAGGCCTTGAAGCCGGACATCGAGGTCGTCGGCGCGCA
The DNA here is from genome assembly GCA_005879675.1 of Chloroflexota bacterium. Classification (GTDB taxonomy): domain Bacteria; phylum Chloroflexota; class Dormibacteria; order Dormibacterales; family Dormibacteraceae; genus 40CM-4-65-16. The sequence goes on along the minus strand of VBJE01000027.1, from coordinate 10,146 downwards.
GTCCGACGGCTACGCGATGTGGCCGAAGGTCCTCCAGGCGGGCGGCCCGGTGCCGATGCAAGTCGAGACGATCGCCGACGGTACGACCGCGCCGTTCGACGCCCGGATGTTCGAGCTCCTGAAGGAGTGCGTCGACCGCTGGCTCGTCGTCCCCGAGCCGCGGCTCAAGTCCGCGATTCCAGAGCTGGCCGCAAGGGCGAAGGTGGTCGCGGAGGGCGCCGGCGCGCTCGCCTACGCGGCGCTCGAGCAGCTGCCGCCGGGGCCGCGCACGGTGGCAATCGTCAGCGGGGGCAACATCGACCCGGGTCTGCTGGCGTCGCTGCTGTCTAGCTGACCCGCTTCATTCCCCACGGCCCGCGCCTGACCAGCGCGACCAGCATCCATGCGAACAGGGCGGCGCCGAGGATCGCCGAAACCAGCCCGGCCCAGTAGGACCACGACGGCAGGCCGAGTCCGGAGGCGCCCGCCACGCGGCCACCGCTGAGCACATTGCCGATGTCCGCCGGCAGCGCGAAGAGTCCGAGCCCCAGGAGCACGAGGACGGCGTAGTACGCCCAGGTCCATCGCCTCAGCGCGCCGGCGATCGCCACCACGGCGATCACGAACGAAACGAACACCACGATCCACAGGACACCAGTCATGAACGTCGTCATCGTGTCGATGAAGCCGGGGGGAGGCGCCTCGCCGGGTGGATAGTTGGCCTGCTGCCGCTCCATCTCGCGCCGCATGAGATTGCTCATCGCCCCGCCCATCCAGAACGGGATGGTGAGCGCGTACGCGACCGAGAGCCCGTACCACGCGATCACGGCGTACTGGAGCGGTCGGGTCCACGACGTAGGCTCGCGAGCCGCGCCAGGCGGTGGCCCGTATTGCGTGGCGCCAGTGGCCGCAACCCACCGCGCGCCGTCCCACCGCTGCCGGCCGTCAGGCGACAGGGTGCTGATCCAGGCCTGGCCGTCCCAGTAATACATTCCGTCAGGCGACAGCCGAGAGCTCAGGCGGAGAGAACCTCCTCGCAGATCTTGAGCGCCGACTGGACGTCTTCGGTATCGATGCCGTAGTGAGTGACAAAGCGCATCCGCCTGGGGCCGATCCAGTCGCTGAGTAGGCCGCGTTTTGCGCATTCGTCGGTGAATGCGGGCGCCGGCATGCTGTCGAGGTCGAAGTAGACGAGGTTTGTCTGCACTCGCGCGAGGTCGCAGCTCACGCCGGGCAGCTCCGACAATGCTTCGGCGAGGGTGCGGGCGTTGGCGTGGTCCTCGGCGAGTCGATCGACCATGTGGTCGAGGGCGATCAGCCCGGCGGCCGCGAGCACGCCGACCTGCCGCATCCCCCCGCCCAGACGCTTGCGCCAGCGCTTCGCTTCTTCGATCGCTTCTTCCGAGCCGCAGAAGATGCTTCCGACAGGGCACGCGAGGCCCTTGGACAGGCAGAAGGTGACGGTGTCCGCGCATGCCGCGATCTCCGATGCCGGCACGCCTAGCGCGACGGCGGCGTTGAAGATGCGGGCGCCGTCGAGGTGGACGCGCAAGCCCTGCGCGTGCGCGGCGTCGCCGGCCGACCGCAAGGCTTCGAGGGGCCAGACGATCCCGCCGTGCCGGTTGTGGGTGTTCTCGAAGGTGACGGCGGCCGTGAGCGGCTGATGCGGGTCATCGCGAGGCCGGACCGCGTCCAGGAGCTGCTCGGCCGACATCACCCCGGCCTCGGTGGCCACGGGCCGGATCTGCACACCGCACACCGCGGCGGCGCCGGCGGTCTCGTAGTAGAAGGCGTGGGAGTCGGCGTCCGCGATCAGCTCCTCGCCGCTCCGGGCGTTGACCGCGATGCCGATGAGGTTGCCCATCGTGCCGCTGGGGACGAAGGTGGCCGCCGCCTTCCCCATGCGGTCGGCCGCGACCTCCATCAGTCGGTTGGCGGTCGGGTCGTCGCCGAAAACGTCGTCGCCGAGCGGCGCCTCGACCATCGCCCGGCGCATCTCTGGGCTCGGCATGGCCACGGTGTCCGAGCGCAAATCGATCGCCGCCACCCGACTAATCTAACGGCCTACATGAGGGGCCGCCAAATCACGGCGAAGCCTCAGATTTGGTGGGGATTTTGCGAGCCGAACTGATCCTGGCGCGCGGGCGTATCCGTACGCTGGGACGCGCGGGCCTGAACCCCCAGAGCCACCTTGCGATCGCGGGCGGCAAGGTCCTCGCCTCCGGCGGCCGCGAGGTCATGAACCTGCGCGGGCCGCGGACAAGGGTCGTCGACCTCGGCGGCTCGGCGGTCTTTCCGGGGTTCAACGACGCGCACGCGCACGTCGTCTACCACGGGCTGACGCGCTTCGCGGCCGACCTGAGCGGCGCCCGGGGCATCGACGACGTCCTCGACCGGCTGAAGGCGCACGCGGCGAGCCTCAAGCCTGGCGAGTGGCAGCAGGGCCTGGGCTACCGGACCGACGAGCTTACTGAGCGCCGCCAGCCGCACCGTACGGAGCTCGACCGCGCGACCGGTGACCGGCCGGCTTTCATCGACGAGCGTGGCGGTCACGCCAGGGTTGCCAACTCCGCCGCGCTGGCGGCGGCCGGCATCGCCTCGGACACGCCAAACCCGCAAGGAGGGCGGATCGGCAGGGACCTCAACGGCTCGCCGAACGGCTCGAAGGTGTCTTGAAGGCGCAGGACCTGCTCGTATCGCGTGGCATCACTTCTGTCGGCGCGGCGGTCAACCGAGGGTTCGCCGACGACCTTCGGACCTACGAAAGCCTGGCGTGCGACGGAAGGCTACGCGTTCGCGTCAACGAGTTCATGTCCTGGGAGCTGCTGGAGGCGGCATCAGCTCTGGGACTGCGACGCGGGTTTGGGGGCGCGATGGTCCGCGCCGGACCGATCAAGGTGTTCGTCGACGGAGGCGCGGAGCGGGTCGCGACGCGCGGTGGCGGCGGCGTCTGGCGGACGACGCCTGTGGAGCTGCGCGAGCTGGTCGGGCGCGCGACGGCGGCGGGCCTGCAGGTCGCCGCCCATGCGATCGGCGACGCCGCCATCGAGGCGATGTGCGACGCCGTCGAGGCGGCTAAGGGTATGCACCTGCGCCACCGCGTCGAGCACTGCACGATCTGCCCTCCTGACCTGCAGCAGCGCCTCGCCACGCTCGGCATGGTCGCGGTCATGCAGCCGATGGCGGCGCGGTTCGGCCGCGTGGCATCCACCATCTTCTTTCCGGTCCGTGATCGAACCCACCTGGCGCCGCATCGGGGCCTCTTGCGCGCCGGGGTGCCCCTTGCGTTCAGCTCGGACCTGCCCGTCGCGCCCGACCCGAACCCCTGGCCCGGCATTCGCGTCGCCGTGGACGACCAGGTCAGCGGCATTACCATGCGGGCCGCCCTGCGCGCCTACACGTCCGGCGGCGCGTACGCGAGTTTCGAGGAAGGCGTGAAGGGGACCCTGGAGCCCGGCATGCTCGCGGACCTACAGGTCTATCCAGGCGATCCCCTCGAGGATGCGGAAGTGGACTGGGAGCAGCTCCGCCCAAGAGCGGTGCTCCTGGGCGGAACGAAAGTTTTCGGGTCTCTGTCGTAGGGCGCGCCCTGAGCGCTCCCGGCGCTAGGTCTCGGTGAGCTCCCCCATCTCCACGACGCCTCCGGTCTCTGACGCCATCGGCATCGTTTCGGGCATGCCGGTCATCGGCTCCGCGGGCTGCGGTCGTCGCGGCGCCGCGCGCCGCCGTGTGGTGGTGGCCCGGGGTGTCGACGTGGCCGATGGAGAGGCTCGGCGAGAAGGGGTCCGTCGCGTGGTTGCGGCTTTGCGCCGCGCGGTGGTGGCCTTGCCACGCGCGGTGGTCGCGGCGCGGCGAGTCCTCGTCGCGGCACGCTTCGTCGTGCTGGTCGCTCGTTTTCGCGTCGACGACGCTCGCGCTCCGGTGCCGCGCGCGATCTGGCGCGCCTGCTTCGTCAGCCCGTCGATGCGCTTGAGGACGCTGTTGACGTCAGCCCGCGTGCTCGCCTTCTTGGCCTGCGCCTGGAGCTGCTTGATCGCTGCGCGAGCTGTCTTGTCGGCGTCCTTCAAGCGTCGCTCGACCTGACGGCGCACATCGGGCGGAACCCTTTTTTCCGCCTCGCGCAGCGCTCGCTGGCCCGCGCTCATGGCACGACCCACAATGCCGGCACGCTTGCTCGTGCGCTTCCTAGTTGCCATGGCTCACCTCCACAACCGTGCCGAGCGGAGCGCTGGCGCCGCGGTGGGGGCGCTTGACGCACCGCATTAGAATGGGCCGCAAAGTTGCCGACGACCCCCGAAAGACACCTTATCAAGAAGTACGCAAACCGCAAGCTCTACGACACGCGCACCAGTCGCTACATCACGCTCGATGAGATCGCGCAGCTGGTGCGGGACGGTCACGAGATCAAGGTCGTGGACCGCGACAACGGAAACGACCTGACGCAGCTGACGCTCTCGCAGATCGTGCTGTCGGAGGAGAAACGTGGCCCCGCTCGCATCGTCGACGCGGGCGGCGAGATGCTGCACGATCGCGGCCAGGCGCTGCTCGATTACGTGAGGAGCGCGCTCAACGTGCCTGCGGACCTTCGCCACCAGGTCGAGCGACGTCGCGAGGGCCTGGAGACGATGGCGGACGACGCGATCGAACGCGCGCTCAGCCGCCTGCGCATTCCGACGCGCAAGGACATCGACCGCATCAACGAACGCCTCGACCGGATCTCGGCCCAGCTGAAGAGATCGGGGATGTCGAACGGCGCTTCTTCACCTCGCGCGCGGAAGTCGCCGGCGAAGCCGGGCGATGGGGCTAGCCAGGCAGCGCGTAGACGAAGGGTTTCTCGCTGATCAACGAGGAGATCACGACGTCGGTCTCGACGCGGTAGCTCGCGCCGCGAACGCGACGGTCGGCGCGCAGCTGTTGCGTCATCAGGTCCGCGACCTGTGCGAGCCGGTTCGAGTCGCCGATCACCGAGATCGTCCACGGCGACACGATCACGTTGCCGTCGACGGCGACGCCATTCGTTGTCTGCGCCACCGGGACTCCGGTCACCACTCGATGACCGTTGACATCGATCGCCTCCGCGCCTGCGGCCGAGAGGTTGTTGAGGGCGTCCTGCAGGTCGAGGGCGGTGAGCCCGCTCGCGTCGATCACCATCACGACACCCGGACCCTGCACCGGCACGAGGCCTTCGATCGCGCGCAGGCGCTCCGCCTCGTCCCTCAGGACCTGGTCCGCGGCGCCGGTCTGACCTGACTGCAGCGTCGCCCGGCGGCGCGCCAGGTCGGCCTTCTCCGCCTCGAGCGATTCGTTGGCACGGTGCAGGTCGTCGATCAGGAACGCGAGCGAGGTCGAGTCGACGCCGACGAGGCTTCGCTCGACCTCGGCCTGGCTTCGGATCTGGATCGTGGCCACCAGCGCGACGAGCAGCGCGATGAGACCGACGCTCAGGCCGCGCGCCCCGGCCGGCGCGCGGCGTGCGCTAGGCCGCCGCGACATGGGGAATCTGCAGGCTCGAGTCGTAGGCGGGCAGCGAGATATCGGCCAGGCCTTCGAAGGTGAGGTGGAGCTGGAACTGCACCTGGCGGGCGCGCAGGCCGGGCAGCGCCGAGTCGTCGTTGAGAGCGGCCGCCATGCGGTTCCGGTCTCCGATCGCATCGATCTTGAGCGGCGAGGTCAGCGGCGGCCCCTGGTCGATCACGATCTGCCCTTCTGATCCGGAAAAGGCGGTCAACGGAGTGATGCGGCGGCCGTTGACGGCGATCGCCTCCGCGCCCTGGGTGAACAGCAGGTTGACGACGTCCTGGACGTCCTGAAAGTTGACCAGGTAGCCGGTCTGCCCACCGCTTCCCGGTCCCGGCGAGCCGTTGCGGAGCACGACCTCGACGCCCGGTCCGTGGACGGCGACCAGGCCCGCATGCGCGCGCAGGTCGGCGACCTGGTTTCGCAGCGACTGGGTCGTCGCCGACCGCCCGGCCGCATCCGACTCGAGCGAGTCGATCTGGTTGCGAAGGTCGGCGATCTGGCGACGCTGGTCGGCGTTGGTGGTCTCGAGGTCCTGGACGCTGCGCACCAGGGCCTGGTAGCGCGCAAGCTGGTTGGAGGGAGTCAGCAGCTGGGTCCGGACCTGGTCCGCCAGGACGAAGCCGGTGGCGAGCGCGACGAGGGCGACCGCCAGGATGCCGAGCCCGCGGGTGGACATGGTTGAAATTGTGAAAGACCCGAGAGTTACTATCGGGAACCGTCAGATGGCGGTCGAGTTCCCCACCCATGCAGAGCCTGCGGCAGCGCATTCGCGGGGACCCCTTTTACAAACCCGCGCTTCCGCTTTCCAGACCGCGCAGCGCCGGTTCGACGCCGCCGCCGACGTGATCGGCCTCTCCGACGACGCCCGGCGAGGCCTGCGCGAGGTGAAGCGCGAGCTGACAGTCCACTTCCCGGTCCGCAGGGACGATGGCTCGGTCCACGTCTACACCGGCTGGCGCGTCCAGCACAACATCAGCCGGGGCCCGGCCAAGGGCGGCATCCGCTACCACCCCGACATCGACCTCGACCTGGTCAAGGCCCTGGCCATGCTCATGACCTGGAAGTGCGCCGCCGTCGGCATCCCGTACGGCGGCTCCAAGGGCGCGGTCGCCGTCGACCCGCACAAGCTCTCTCAGAACGAGCTCGAGCACCTGACGCGCCGGTATGCAACCGAGATCGCGATCCTGATCGGTCCCGAGAAGGACATCCCCGCGCCCGACATGGGCACGAACCCCCAGATCATGGCCTGGATCATGGACACGATCTCGATGCACCAGGGCCACTCCGTGACGGCCTCGGTGACCGGGAAGCCCGTCGACGTGGGCGGGTCGGAGGGCCGCGTGGAGGCGCCGGGGCGTGGCGCGACCTACCTCACGCTCGAGGCGCTGAAGTACCTGCACATCGACGAGGAGACGCAAACGGTCGCGGTGCAGGGCTACGGCCAGGTCGGACGGTCGACGACTCGCCTGCTGTCCGAGGCGGGCCTGCGCATCGTCGCCGTCAGCGATTCCAGGGGCGGGATCTACAACCCGAACGGGCTCGACCTCGCCGCGCTCGACGAGCACCGGCAGGTCCGCGGCGGGGTCAGCGGATTCAAGAAGGCGGACGCAGTCACGAATGAAGAGCTGCTGGAGCTCCCCGTCACGGTGCTCGTGCCCGCGGCGGTGCAGGACGTGATCACCGACCACAACGCGGCCCGGATCCGGGCCAGGCTCATCACCGAGGGCGCCAACGCCGCGGTCGCGCCGGAAGCAGATCCGATCCTGCACGAGCGCGGCATCTTCCTCGTCCCCGACATCATCGCCAACGCCGGGGGCGTCATCGTCTCCTACTTCGAGTGGGTGCAGGACCTCCAGGCCTTCTTCTGGGAAGAGGAGGAGATCAACACCAAGCTGCACCATGTGATCACGCGCGCGTTCTACGAGATCCTGCATACGTCGGTGAACAAGCGCATCGACATGCGGGCCGCGGCCTACGCACTCGCGGTCCAGCGCGTGGCCAACGCGACGACGGTTCGAGGGATATATCCATAATCGGAGGCTGATGCCTCCTCACGTTCCTCGACGCGTTCTCATCACCGGAGTCTCCAACCCGCTTGGGGCGGAGGTGGCGCGCCGGCTGGCGCCGCAGGTGCCTCACCTCTTCGGCTGCGACGTCGCCGACCCGCTGAGCGCCCTCGAGGCGATGGACTTCGTCCACGCGGATACCCGCCTGTCGGTCATCGGCAAGCTCGTGCGCCAGCTCCGCATCGACACGGTCGTGCACCTCGCGGTGATGGTCGACTCGCCCCATGACGAGCGCTCGATCCACGAGACCGACGTGATCGGGACCATGAACGTGCTCGTCGGTTGCTCAGGGCCGGCGAGCCCGGTGCGCCGGCTGGTGGTCAAGTCGAGCCAGGCCATCTACGGCGCCGGCCCACACGACCCATCCTTCTTCTCCGAGGAGATGATCAACTGGGACCGGCCCGCGTCGGGCGTGACGCGGGACCTTCTCGAGATGGAGCAGCTCGTGAGCGAGTTCGCGCTGCGCTCTGATGCGTGCGAGGTCACCGTGCTGCGACTTGGTTTTCGCGTGAGCGAAGACACGAGCCTCGCGCGATACCTCTCGCTGCCGATCGTGCCTGTGTTCGCGGGCTTCGACCCGCGACTCCAGCTCCTGCACGAGGAGGACGCGGCCGAAGCGATGGTCCGGGCGACCGTCGCGGACCACCACGGCGCGTTCAACGTCGCGGGCGAGGGGGTCGTCCTGCTCAGTCAGGCGATCGCGCTGGCTCTCGCGGCTCGGGCTGAAGACCATCGCCCGCGTCGAACTGCCGGCTTACCTCACCGACGTCCTTGCGTTCGGTTCCGTCATGGACTGCTCGAGCCTCGAGGCCGAGTTCGGCTGGAGGCCTGCCCACAGCTCGCGCCAGGCTATGGACTCGCTGGCCGAGGGCAAGAACGCGGAGCTCATCGAGGCGCCGTCGCCGCCACAGGAATACGAGCTGCAGGTCTACCTGCAGCAGCGCCGCCGCCGCATGCTTCTCCCCATTCATGGCGGCCGCGCCCCTTCGGGGCACGGAGGGGCGAATTGATCGCCGAGACCACGCCCGGGCAGAGGCGACGCAACAGCCAGAAGGCCGAGATCGTCGCGCCACGCCAGGGATTGCGCCTGCCCAAGCCGGTCCGCCGGCTGCGCCGGCAGGCGCCCATGTACGCCCTCCAGGCTGTGAGCCAGCTGTCGGACCGCCTCCGCCAGCTCACAGGGCGCGACATCATCGACCTCAATCGGATCATGGAGGTCGTCCAGTTCATCTACCAGCAGCGCGAGCTGGCGCGCCGAGGGCCCAACTACGCGGTCGACGACTTCGGGTTCGACCCGCAGTGGACCGAGTCGTTCATCACAGCCTTCAAGACGCTGTACCGCGACTACTGGCGCGTCGAGACCACCGGTGTCGAGCACGTGCCTTCCTCCGGCCGCGCCCTGCTGGTGGCGAACCACGCCGGTGTTCTGCCCTGGGACGGAACGATGATCAAGACCGCGGTCTTCACCGAGCACCCGCACCCGCGACACGTCAGGGCGCTCGTCGCCAGCCAGTTCATGGGCATGCCCGTCTTGAGCTGGTTCCTGCGCCGGACCGGCCAGGCTGTCGGTCATCCGGACGACACCAGACGCCTGCTCGCCAGGGACGAGCTCGTGCTCGTCTTCCCCGAGGGCACGCGCGGCACCGGCAAGGGCTTCAAGAACCGCTACCGCCTGACCCGATTCGGCCGCGGTGGCTTCGTCGCCACGGCCATCCGGGCGAAGGCGCCGATCATCCCTATCTCGGTGGTCGGATCGGAGGAGATCTATCCGATGATCGGCGATCTCGGTCCGGTTGCCCGGCTCTTTGGGCTGCCCTACTTCCCGGTCACACCGTTCTGGCCGTGGCTGGGCCCGCTGGGCATGATCCCGCTGCCGAGCAAGTGGCGGATCCAGTTCCATCCGCCGATCGATGTCAGCGACCTGCCGGCCAAGGCGGCCGAGGACCAGCACCTCGTGATGGCGCTCGCCGACGAGGTGCGTGAAACCATCCAGCGCGGGATCTACGAAAACCTGAAGTTGCGGAGAGGCGTCTTTCTCTAGCGAGCCGTCTGTGCCGGCGAGGGGCGTGCGAGTCCATTGGGACGAGCTTCCCGCCGAGGTCCGAGCTGCGCTCGAGCAAAGGCTCGGGGCGTCCGTCGACCAGGCCACGACACAGCCGCAGGGATTCTCGCCCGGACTCGCCTCCAGGCTGCTCCTCGATGACGGTCGGCGGGTGTTTCTGAAAGCCGTCCACGAATCCGCCAACCCGGACACGCCAGCTATCCACCGCCGCGAGGCACGGATCCTCTCCGCCCTGCCCGCAAGCGTTCCGGCTCCTCGCCTGCTGTGGACCTACGACGAGGAGGGCTGGGTCGCGCTTTGCCTGGAGGACATCGACGGCCGTCACCCGCATGAACCCTGGACGGAGGACGACCTCGACCTTGTCGTCGCGACCTACACCCGTATGGCCGCCGACCTGACCCCGTCGCCGATCGAGGTCGGCGAGACGGCCGCCGACGCGTTCGCCGGCGAGATCAACGGCTGGCAGCTAGCGCTTCAGCGTGGGGAGGACCGGCTGGAGGCATGGTGCGCTCGCAACCT